>NZ_DBHKZK010000070.1:0-44243 GCF_057314735.1 Cardiobacterium sp. | reverse complement strand
CAGGTTTGGAATTTTGTCGGGTTGCCATGCAGGTTATAGTTTGGAAGGAAGTCTAATATTGTCTTCCATCAGGGGCATTTGACCGCCCATATGCCGACGCAAGGCACGGCGGAATATGTCGGCGATGTGGTGCACGTCAATCATGCCAATCATGAATACACGAATGGCATCCTCTTTGCGCACGCCAATTTTGCCGACAAGAAACTGAAGCTGGATTTCAGCAAGCCGAATGACGACAGCCCATTCGTGCCGCGCTCGCTCGATGCCACCATTGACGGCAACAAATTCACGGGCAAGACGAATGACACCACCGTCAATGGCGCATTCTATGGCGACAATGCCAAAGACATCGCCGGTCATTACGCCAACCCGACGGAAAACTTCCAGGGCGCGTTTGGCGGCTCACAGCGCTGACGCAGACCGGTATTCCGCTACAAAATGGCCTCTTGCGAGGCCATTTTTATTGCGGGCGGAAATCTGGCGCAACGCCGTATGAGGCTTTCGGTGGACAGCTATACATACAGGATAGCGGGGATGATGTATGTAAACGCCGCCACCGGGCGTTTCCGTCTGCCGGGCGGGCGCGGACGCGGTAAAATTGCCGTCATCTTTTCATGGAGTCCGAATATGACAAGCGAAACGCCGCCGCTGGCGGTGCATCTGGACGAAGCGGCGCAGCATGAGGTGACGCGGCTCTGCGTACTCTCGGCGCTGCTCCTCCTGCAATACGGCGCGGAGAGCAATCTGGTGGTCGGGGTTTCGACCCGGCTCGGTTATGCCCTCGGTGCCTCGCGGGTGGAATGTACGCTGACGGCCAATTCCATCGTGCTGACCACGGTGTTTGACGGCTATTGCATCACCACCGCGCGGCGCAATGTTGATCGCGGTGTCAATATGACGGTGGTGAGCGGGGTGCAGCGCATCATGCTCGCCGCCGAGGAAGGCAGGCTCGACCGCGTCGGCGTGCATGAGGCGCTGGAGCGGGTGCAACAGCAGACGCGGGTTTATCATCCGTGGCTGGTATTGCTGCTGGTCGCCGTTTCCTGCGCCTGTTTTGCCCGCCTTTCCGGCGGCAGTTGGGCGGTGTGCACGCTCACTTTTGCCGCCAGTGTCTGCGGGATGCGGGTGCGGCAATGGCTCGGCGGGCTGCATTTCAATGCGATGCTGGTGTTTATGGCGACCGCGTTCGTCACCAGCCTGGTCGCCGGGCTGGGCTTGCGCGTCCAGATGGGCAATGACGCCCATATTGCGATGGCGTCGGCCGTGTTGATGCTCGTCCCCGGTTTTCCGCTGATCAATTCGCTCTCCGATGTGCTCAAGGGCTTCATGAACATGGGCATTGGCCGCTGGGCGCTGGCGACGGTGCTGACGCTCGGCTCGTCGCTCGGCATTGTCATGGCGCTCGCCGTGCTGGGGATTGATTCGTGGACGAATGCGGCGGCAGCACCGTCCGCACCACCGCCGGACGCTTTGGCGCTGGTGTGGCTGCTCCTCAATGACGGGTTTTTCGCCGCCATTCCGGCGGTTGGCTTCGCGCTCTTGTTCAATGTGCCGCCGCGCGCGCTCAAGTTCTGCGCCGCCCTCGGCGCACTCGGCCACGGCACGGCGACGGTGCTGAAACTCGCCGGAATAACGCCGGTCTTCGCCACCTTTTTTGGTGCCGCCCTCATCGGTACGCTTGGCGTCTGGCTGGCGCAGCGCTATCACCGCGCGCACCCGAAGGTGTTTACCGTCGCCGCCGTCATCCCGATGTTCCCCGGCATTCCCGCGTACAAGGCGATGCTGTCGCTGGTGCTGATTGAAAAGGAAGGCTATTCGCCGGAACGCTTCGCGGTGATGGTCGATCAGTTCGTGCAAACCGGCTTCCTGCTGTCGGCGCTGGTCTTCGGCCTCGCCCTGCCGGGGCTGCTGTTCTACCGGCAGAAGCCGGTAGTGTGATTTTTTCCCTAACGACAAAGTGAGGCAATCATGCAAGAGACCCAACCCGACCACACCCCACGCTGGCGCGAATGCAGCAAAAAGGCCGCCCGCGCCGCGCAGGCATATATCGCCGCCACCTGGCGCGAACTCTCCCCGGAAAGCCGCAAGAAAAGCAAACAGGCCATCGCGGCGTTCATCATCTCCGTCATCCTCGCCGTGCTGGTCGCGGGCGAAGGCTTCAGCTACGCGCAATACTGCACCCTGTTCCTCCTCTTCTTCGCCATCCAGCTGTGGATTACCGAAGCCGCGCCGCCGTTCGCGGTCGGCATCTTCATCGTCGGCTTCCTCGTCTATGCGCTTGGCAACGCGGACGGCATCGACGTCGGCAAATACGTCAAAACCTGGTCGGACGGCATCATCATCCTCTTCCTCGGCGGCTTCTTCCTCGCCGAAGGGATGCAAAAAACCCGCCTTGACTACAAACTGCTGCAAAAACTCCTGCCTTATTTTGGCCAGCAAGCGCGCTACATCCTCCTCGGCCTGATGCTCACCACCGCCTGCATCTCGATGCTGATGAGCAACACCGCCACCACCGCGATGATGATCGCCACCGCCGCGCCGCTCTACACCAACAGCAAAAGCAACTTCGCCCGCGCGCTCCTGCTCGGCATCCCGGCGGCGGCCTCCATCGGCGGCATGGGCACCGTCATCGGCTCGCCGCCCAACGCCATCACCGTCGGCGCGCTGGCACAACGCGGCATCAACATCGGCTTCATCGACTGGATGATTGTCGGTATGCCGCTCGCCATCATCCTCACCCTCGTCTTCTGGCGCATCCTCGTCAGTGCCTACAAAATCGGCAAAGACCCGCTTGACACCAGCTTCCTCACCGCGCCGCAGGATGGCACGCCTGCGGTCAATCCGCTGCAAGAACAAATCATGATGGCCATCCTCGTCCTCACCCTGTTCTTCTGGATGGTGGGCAAGCCGCTGTTTGGCATCCCGACCGCCGCCGTCTCCGGCATCCCCATCGCCGGACTGACACTCACCGGCATCCTCACCGGCAAAGACGTGCGCGCCCTGCCGTGGGACACACTGATGCTGGTCGCAGGCGGCCTCGCCCTCGGCCTTGCCATCGAAGAGCAGCACCTCGCCGAATACTACGTCGAAAAACTCAAACACGTCCAAATCGACTACCACACGCTGATCATCCTTTTCGCGCTGATTACCGTGACGCTGTCGAACTTCATGAGCAACACCGCCGCCACCGCCATCCTCATCCCGGTCGCGCTCTCGGTGACGGCGCTCATCGGCGACCACAACCCGGCCATCCTGCCGCTGATTATCGGCTTCTCCGCCTCCTGCGCGCTGTTCCTGCCGGTCTCCACCCCGCCGAACGCCATCGCCTACAGCACCGGCCTGCTCAAACAGTCCGAATTCCGCCTGGGCGGCATCAGCGTTGGCCTGCTCGGCCCGGCACTCATCATCTTTTGGGTGCTGACCATCAGCCGCGTGATGGGCTAATTTTTCTGCGGCGAAAAACCCCGCCGCAGCGGGGTTTTTTATGGCTGCTACGCACAAAAAGCATCGCGCCAATTGTATAGCGATACACGCGAAATTCTGTATAAGGCGCGCCGTCGAAGACAGTACAGGGCTTGTGAGGATGCTATACCGCGTCCTTGTGATTTTACGCGGGCATGATTGGGACGAAAAAAAACCACCTTGAACAAGGTGGTTTTTTGGATGGTGGCGGAGAGAGGGGGATTCGAACCCCCGATAGGGCTATAAACCCTATACTCCCTTAGCAGGGGAGCGCCTTCAGCCTCTCGGCCATCTCTCCTTAAGGAAGTCGCGCATTATACGGATTTCCATCGTGCTGTAAAGCGTGGGCTTTACTCGTTGCCGGAGTGGTTTCCGGGGTTGTCTCCCATCAGTCGCTGGTAGATTTCTTCGCGGTGGACAGCGATGTGGTCGGGCGCCTTGATGCCCAATCGCACCTGGTTTCCCTTGACCGCCAATACTGTCACTTCGATGTCGTCATCAATAATGATGGTTTCTCCTACCCTGCGGGTAAGTATCAACATAACAATGCTCCTGGATTTTTCATAATTCTCTGTCTGCGCATGAAAATCATACATTTGTACGGCAAGCGCCCAAGATGCTGTTGTTTTCATACCAAGCGCGCCGTTTTGTAATGTGTGACCGCCTGCATTCGGCGTGGTGCGCTTGTACCTTCGAGGTTTTTCCGGTTCCTTGCCTCAGGGGGACCGGTTTCGGCTTGCGATGCCGCGGTCAGCGGCACGGGTCTTGTTCTTCCTGGGGGCTTCTGTCGCAATTTCTTGTTTTTGCAACGGAAATTTTTGACAAGCCGTTTTCCTCATTTTTTCACATTTATCCACATTTGTTTTGTTGTGGTTTTGATGTGTGTCAACCTGTTTTTGAGGCGCGGCTATTGTAAGCAAAAAATTTTTTTCTTCCAAACGGATTTGGTGTTTTATCCGTATGTTATGAATTTTTAATGTGGTTTCAACGGGTTGTTTTGTTTCTGTTTGCGCAGGCTTGTGAAATTTATGGGCGATATTTTTTGCTTCGCGAGTGCTTTTTAGGGGTGTGAAGTTTGTAACAGGCCACTAACAGCGCCGTTTTTGTCGCTGTTCGACGCCGTTGGCCGCCTGTTTGCACCGGTTTCAGTCGTCGTCGCGGTATTCGTCGTCGTAGCCGTAGTCGTCGAGGTTGTCGCGTTCGTCGCCTTCGTCGTCGTAGTACCAGCCGTCTTCGCTGCTGCGTTCGAGGTTGTCCCAGTCTTCTTCGTAGTCTTCGGCGTTTTCTTCGTCTTCCATTTGTTGCCACTCGCGTTCGAGCTCGGCTTCGCGGTCGTAGTTTTCGTCGTCGTAGTCGTCTTCAGGGTGCATGGTTGTCTCCGGGGTTGGGGGTGGGGTGCCAGTCGGGATGGGTGACGGGCTCGATGCCGGTGCTATCGCAGCGGGCGAGGTATTCGCGCACGGTGTGTTCGCCGAGCGGGAGTTCGGGGTCAAGGTCGGCCAGCGGGCGCAGGACGAAGGCGCGTTCGCGGATGCCGGGATGCGGCAGGGTGAGGCGCGGGTGGTCAAGGTGCAGGTCGTCGTAGCGGAGCAGGTCGAGGTCGAGGGTGCGCGGCGCGTTTTTGTAGGGGCGTTCGCGGCCTTGTTGGTGTTCAATGGTTTGCAGCAGGTCGAGCAGCGGCAGCGGTTCAAGGGCGGTGCGGTAGCGGACGACGGCGTTCAGGTAGTCGGGTTGGGCGGTGTCGCAGCCCCAGGGTGGGGTACGGTAGAGGCGGGAGGCGCCGGTTTCGGTGAGCTGCGCGGCGAGGGTGCGGCGGGCGCGGTTAAGTTGGGCGATGGGATTTTGCTGGTTGCTGCCGTAGGCGATCCAGATGGTGTGCATGGTTGTTAGGGGCGATTGGTCATTCTTTTGGATACGGTCGCTACGCGGTTTGTCTGCTGTTCCCACTCTAACCCTCCCCACGGGGGAGGGGAAATGTCCGGGCTGTCCGCTGTCCGGTCAGGTTTTTTTGCGACGGCTGCTGCGGTTGCGGCGTTTGCGCGGGGTGGTGGTGGGTTCGTCGTCGTCGGGCTCAGGGCTGTCGGGCTCTTGTTGCAGCGCGGTCCAAAGTGCGACGAGGTCGGTGAGGTCTTCGCCCGCCCCCTGGCGCACGAGGAGGAAGTCGTAGGCGGCGCGGAAGCGCGGATGGGCGAGGACGCTGTGCATTTTGCGGATGTTGCCGCGCGCGGCCTGTTCGAGGCGGGCTTGCAGCGCCCAGATTTCGCGGATCATGCCGCGCAGGCGCACCGGGATGGAGACGCGCTCGCTGGCAGCGATGTGGACGAGGTCGATGGCTTCGTGCATGGCGCTGTGCCAGTTGTCGCGCTCTTTGAGCAGGCCGCGGTACTGGAGCTGGTACACCGGCCAGAGGATGGCGGCCAGCAGGAAGGCGATGGTGACGGGTTTGTCGGCGTGGATGCGTGCGTCGGTGTTGGCGAGTGCGATGCGCACCATGTTTTGCGCGTATTGGGCGTAGGCGGCGTTGTCGTGGTGGTAGGTTTGTTCGGCGTCGGGGAAGAGTGCGGCGAAGAGGCCGTGTTGTTGCAGGACGTCGAAGCAGGTTTCGCCGTAACCGCTCATGAACAGTTTTTGGGTTTCGTCAAAGAGGCGGGCGGCAGGGACGGCGCGCAGGTTGTCGCGGCAGTCGGCAATGGCGGCTTCGGTCGCGGCTTCGAGCGGCATCCCCAGTTTGGCGGCGAAGCGGGCGGCGCGCAGCATCCGCACCGGGTCTTCGGTGTAGCGCGCGACCGGGTCGCCGATGATGCGGATGATGCGGCGTTCGATGTCATCCAGCGCACCGACGTAGTCGCGCAGCTGGTCGTTTTTGCTGTCGTAGTAGAGCGCGTTGATGGTGAAGTCGCGGCGGATGACGTCGTCTTCGAGGGTGCCGTAGTGGTTGTCTTCGAGGACGGAGCCGTAGCTGTCGGTGCGCGCTTCGCGTTCGGGCGGGGCGCGGAAGGTGGCGACTTCGATGATGTCGCGGCCAAAGTGGATGTGCGCGAGGCGGAAACGGCGGCCGATGAGGCGGCAGTTGCGGAAGATACCGGCGACTTGTTCGGGACGGGCGCTTGTCGCGATGTCGAAGTCTTTGGGCTGTTTGCCGAGGAGCAGGTCGCGGATGCAGCCGCCGACGAGGTAGGCCTCAAATCCGGCTTCGTCCAGTTGGCGCAGGATTTTCAGGGCGCGCGGGTCGATTTGTTGCGGATCAATCGGGTGCTCGCGAACGACGGGTGTTGTTGCGGCTAGGGTCATCAGGAAATTCCTTGTCAAAGCCCCGTACGGGCGGGGCGGTAGTATTCTGCGGGAAAGGCGCTTGCTTTCCGGTCTGGGTGTGCGAGTGGAATGTGGTTGCCACGGGATGCGGAATGGCGACGGGTTCCCTGTCGCAGGCGCGTGGCGGGCGCGCATTGTATCGTGTTACACAATGCTAAATCCAGCCGGGGGCGGGGGCGGCAAACCTTTTGTGAAGGGCGGCGGCAGCGGCGATATAGCCATCCACCGAAAGCCTCATACGGTGTTGCGTCGCCTCGCCGTACAAATGCGTACTGTCTTCGGCGACGCGCCTTGTCTGAAACTTTCGGTGGATGGCTATACAATGCGCGACTTTCCTCTCATTTTTTATAAATTTTAAAGGAGTCAAACATGGCCGGTAGTGTCCTTGAACCGAAGGATATTCTTGAATACAGCGCCCACAAGGGCACGATGAAAGCGGAAAACCGCGCCGACCGCCTCGCGGTGCTCGGTTTTCTCGGTGGCGCGTTCATCTCGGTCGGCTATCTCGCCTATGTGCGCATCGTCGCCGCCATGCCGCACGAGCTGGCGGGGCTGGGCAAACTGCTCGGCGCGGCGGTATTCCCGGTCGGCCTCGTCTGCATCCTGCTTGGCGGCGGCGAACTCATTACCGGCAACATGATGGCGCTGCCGGTCGCCTGGCTGAAGCGGCACATCACCCTGCGCCAGTGGGCGCGCAACTGGGCGATTGTGACCGCGACCAATGTCCTCGGCGCGTTTTTCATCGCCTGGTTTTTCGGCCACTACGTCGGCCTCACCGAAGGCGCGGTTTTTGCGGAAACGCTGGAAGTCGCACACGGCAAGGTTGATGCCAGCTTCGGCCAGGCGGTTGTCTCCGGCATCGGCTGCAACTGGCTGGTGTGCATGGGGCTGTGGCTCTGCTACGGCGCCGACACCTTCAGCGGCAAAATCCTCGGCACCTGGTTTCCGGTGATGGTGTTCGTCGCCATCGGCTTCCAGCACGTGGTCGCCAATATGTTCGTCATCCCGGCAGCCATTTGGGGCGGCGGCGACATCACCTGGGCGCAGTTCGGCGAAAACATGATTGCCGTCTATCTCGGCAACGTGCTGGGCGGCACGGTGATGGTCGGCGGGCTGTATTACGCGGCGTATCGCGACTGATTCTGCGGGAAACGCGGGTGCAAAAAAGCCGGGCATTGCCCGGTTTTTTTGTCGAGAGAACCGCCTGTTGGGGCGGCGGGGTAAGCCCCGGGGATGGCTATACATACACGATAGCGGGAATCGTGTATGTATATGCTTCAGGCCACTCAAGACTTCAGATAGTCAATAATGGCAGTGGTGGACGGGTCATGCGCGCCGGTTTTGCCCGCAAGGCTCGCCTCCGTGCCTTTTGCCAGCACTTTGCCCAGTTCGACGCCCCATTGGTCGTAGGCGTTCACATCGTAGAGGATGGCTTGCACCGTCACTTTGTGTTCGTAGAGGGCGATGAAGGCGCCGAGGCAGGCCGGGGTGAGCGCGTCCAGAATGATGGTGGTGCTGGGGCGGTTGCCGGGGCAGGTGCGCTGGTAGCGTTCGGCTTCGGGGATGTCTTGCAGGTCGCTTTCGTCACGGCCGCGCATTAAGGCTTCCGCCTGCGCGGTGCAGTGGCCGTGGATGATGCGTTGCGCGTCTTCGTAGCCTTTGGGCGGGGTTTTCACGGTGACGAAGTCTATCGGGATGTGGCGCTGTCCCTGGTGGATGAGCTGGAAGAAGGCGTGTTGCGCCTCGGTTCCCGTGCCGCCCCAGACGATGATGCCGCTCGGCTTGGTCAGCGGTTCGCCTGCGCGGTTGGCGCGCTTGCCGAGGCTTTCCATGTCGAGCTGTTGCAGGTATTGCGGGAACGGCTCCATCGGGTTGCAGTAGGTGATGACGGCGCGGTTGTTCCAGTTGAAGTAGTGGTTGTACCACGCTTCCAGCGTCGCCAGCCACACAGGCATATTCGCCATCAGCGGCGCGGTCTGGAAGTGTTTGTCCATTTCGTGCGCGCCAGCGAGCAGTTCGGCGTAAGCGTCGTAGCCGTTTTGCAGGATGAAGGGCAGACTGATGGCCGACCACAGCGAGAAGCGGCCACCGACCCAGTCCCAGAACGGCAGCACGCGCTCGGCGGCGATGCCAAAGGCGGCGGCTTTATCGACGTTGGCGGAGAGCGCAATCATTTGCCCGTCGGCCTTTTCGCCACCGGCGGCGCGCAGCCATTCGCGCATATAGCCCGCATTCGTCAGGGTTTCTTCGGTGCCGAAACTCTTGGAGGCGACAATCAGCAGCGTGGTTGCCGGGTTGAGGCGGCGTTTCAGCTCGCTGATTTTCACCGGGTCGGGCGTGGCGAGGAAGTGAACGCGGATGCGGTCGTCGGCGAGGTGTTTGAAGGCGGTGCAGAGCAGGCGCGGGCCGAGTTCGGAACCGCCGATGCCGATGTGGATGACGTCGGTAATGGCCTGGTCGTCGTAGCCTTTCCAGTCGCCGCCGCGCACGCGCTCGCTGATGGCTTTCATCCGTTCGCGCACGGCGCGGATGTGCGGGCTGACGTCTTCGCCATTGACGACGAAGGGCTGATCCGCTGGCGCGCGCAGGCGGTGGTGCAGCGCCGGGCGGTGTTCGCCGGTGTTCACGTTGTCGCCACGGGTGATGGCGGCGATGCCTTCGGCGACGCCCGCTTCATCCACCCATTGTTGCCACAGCGCCTTGGTTTGCGCGTTGATGTGGTTTTTCGAGAGGTCGAGATAAATGCCCGCCTGTTTCAGCGTCCAGTCGGCGACGCGGTTCGGCTCGGCGGCGAACCATTCGGTCATCCGTTTGCCGAGGACGGTTTCTTTGTGCGACTTCAGTTTGTCGTGGAGATTGCTCATCATGGGATTCCTCAAACGATATTGTCAGGCTGGCTGCGGCCAAAGAAATGTTCCAGATTCATCATGCCCTGCGCCATGGTTGCCAGGGTGGATGTGGTACCGGCGAGCGCGGGCGCGGCGTTAATATCCTGCTGCCAGTATTCGACATACATCCGCATGGTCGCGCCACGGGTATCGGTGCCGGAAAGGCGGCAAATAATGCGCGCCTGCGGGCCGAATTGCACCTGCAATCCCTGGTTCGGGCTGGTTTCACCATTGGTCGGGTCGGAATAATTGAATTGTCCGGCATCGGTAATCGGCAATCCGCTAATAGTCTGGCCAATCATTTTGACGAGTTGCGCCTCGAATTGTTTCAGCATATCCGTCGCCGTATCTTTGTCCAGCCCGGTGTAATCAAAGCGGTTGAAAATATGGCGGCCATAACGCTTCCAGTGTGCCTCAATAATTTCATCCGGGGTTTTGCCGGTCGCCGCCTGCAAATTGAGCCAGCACAGTACCGCCCAAATACCGTCTTTTTCGCGGATATGATTGCCGCCGGTACCAAAACTTTCCTCGCCGCAGAGGTGAATCATGTCGGCATCGAGCAAATTGGCAAAGAATTTCCAGCCGGTCGGCGTTTCATAATAATTCAGCCCGTGCGCAATGCAGACCGCATCGACCGCGCGGCTGGTCGGCATGGTGCGCCCCACACCCTTGAGCGATTTCAGGCAGGGAATCAGCGCGTGATTGTCGGCAATCACCGCCATGCTATCGCAGGGATTAATAAAATGCTTGCGCCCGGTAATCAAATTGCGGTCGCCGTCGCCATCGCTCGCCGCACCCATAACGACTGATTCATTGGCCGCAATCGCCGCCTTTAATTCATCAATATGTGCCGGGGATGGATCAGGATGACCGCCGCCAAAATCGGGAAGCGGTTTCGTATTGAGCAAGAATTGCTGCGGCAATCCCAAACGGCGGTGGAAAACCTCAATCGCATACGGGCCGGTGGCGGCGTGCATCGCATCAAAAACAAAAGGATGTTTAGCGATATGCGCTTTAATCGCCGGGAAATCAAACAGCGATTCCATCAAATCCGCATAATCGGCGGTGCTGCTAATCACGCGCAATTCCGTATCACCAAGGCGGTAACTGCCCAGCTTGTCGAGCGGCGGCAATTCCACCTCGGCAATCGAATATTCCGTCAGCGATTTGGAAACCGCATAAGCGGCTTCGGTGGCGTGCTCCGGTGCAGGTTGCCCGGCGGACAAATTGAACTTGATGCCAAAATCGCCATCCTTGCCGCCCGGATTGTGGCTGGCGGACAAAATAATGCCGAAATCGGCCTTGTAATGGCGGATGACGTGCGACGCGGCAGGCGTTGAAAGCAGGCCGTTTTCGCCGAGCAGAATCAGCTTCGCGCCCTGCGCCACCGCCATTTTCAGGACAATGGCGACCGCTTCGGCGCAGTAATAGCGGCCATCACCGCCGACGACAATCGTCTTGCCCGCGACCCCGCCGAGCGAGGTGAAAACGGACTGGATAAAACTCTCGGTGTAGTGCGGCTGCTGGTAATGCGGCACCGGCTTGCGCAGACCGGAGGTGCCGGGGCGTTGATCGGTGAACGCGGTGAACTTTATCGTCTTGATATTCATAAAATTACCTCATCGGTGGTTAGTGGGTTTACCGTATTTTAACGCTAACCCTGTGCATTTGGTATCACCAACTCCACACGTTAATGTGGATTGATGAGGATGATGAGGAAAGTTGCCGTAGGCGTGCCGCGCGTATAATGCGAACCCCTTTCAACAACCTGCAAGGAGCCCCGATGAACGGAAAAATCTCCCCCGAAACCAGCGCCCTCTCCACCACCATGCTCATCCCGCTGTGGGCAAAAGCGGTCGAACAGGAGCGCCCGGAAAATGAACGCCTGCTCACCGACGCGGAAGCGCCACGGATGCTGGCGCAGATTGACTACGATTTCAGCAAATTCAACAACATCGTCATGTCGCAGGTCGGCTGCTGCGGTCGCGCGCATATTTTTGACGAAGAAGCGCGCCGCTTCATCGCTGCCCATCCCGATGCCGTCGTTGTCCAGCTCGGCGCCGGGCTGGACGCGCGTTACGAACGCCTTGGCCGTCCCGCCATTACCGCCTGGTACGACCTTGACCTGCCGGAGGTGATTGCGCTGCGCCGCCAGCTTCTGCCGGAAAGCGGCAATCACTACCTCGGCTCCTCAATGTTGGACGAAAGCTGGATGCAGACCGCAGCCGCCCACGGCAAGCCGGTGCTGCTCTTGTGCGAAGGCGTGCTGATGTATTTCGATGCCGCCACGGTAAAAGATTACCTCGCCACCCTCGCCCGCCACCTGCCGCAGGCGACGTTTGTCTTTGACATCGTGCCGCCGTTCCTCGTCGGCAAGGCGAAAAAACACGACGCGCTCGGCAAAATGGGCGAAGACGTGCCGGAATTCAAATGGTCGCTCAAGGACAATCGCGAATTGGAACAATGGCTGCCGGGACTGAAGCTAGAAGCCGAAAGCGAGCTGAGCCGCTACTGCGGCAAACGCTATTACCGCATCGCCCGCCTGATTTATGCGACCAAATGGGGACGGCGCAACATGGATCAGCACATCGTGCGGGTGCGATTGCCCTGAAACAAAAACCGCGCCCCCTATGGCGGGCGCCCCTCCCTATCCCTGCCCCAAAAGGAACCCCATGCCACCCATCACCATCCTTCGCCTCGGCACCCCCGGCGCCGCCACCTGCGCCCGCCTCAGCGGCTACACCGACTGGATTGCGCGCCACCTCAGCGGCGAAATCCGCGTCGTTGACATCCTCGGCGGCGAAACCGCGCCCGCGCACGATGACTGCTGCGCCGTCATCCTCACTGGTTCGGCGCACATGGTGGACGAACGCCAGCCGTGGAGCGAGGCACTGCGCCCGTGGCTGCAAACGGCAGTCGCGCGCGAACTGCCCGTGTTCAGCATCTGCTACGGCCACCAACTGCTGGCCGATGCCCTCGGCGGCACGACCGGCAACAACCCGCGCGGCGCGGAAAACGGCAACATCACCCTGCGCCGTCTGCCTGCCTGCGACGACGACCCGCTGTTTGCGCCGCTACCGCCGACCTTCACCGCCAACGCCACCCACATCCAGAGCGTGCTGCGCCTGCCGCAAGACGCGGTCGCCCTCGTCGCCAATGATCACGACCCGCACCAGGCCTACCGCATCGGCAAATGCGCCTGGGGCGTGCAATTCCACCCGGAATTTGGCCAGGAGGCGATGCGCGACAACCTCGCACAAAAACGCGACCGCCTCGCCCATATCGACGCGATGATTGCCGCCGTCCCTGAGTCAACGCCGCACGCAACCGCGCTGCTGCAACGCTTTGCCGCTTACGCTGTGGCACACTAAACACATCAACATAAAAAAGCCCGCATCTGCGGGCTTTTTTGTGAGCTGGGAATGCTTAATTCGCGCTGCAATCTTTGTAAACCAGTTCGCCATTTGGCGCGGTAATCATGATGTCGTTTTGGCGGAAATTGTTAGCATCCATATTGGAGCTGGTCAGGCTGTATCCGGCGCCGTCCTTGAAGAAGGTATCGACGTTGTCGGAGCGGTTCAGGTCGTATTGCATGACGCGCTTACGCCCGTTGACCACCGCTTCCGCCTTGACCGGCACACCGGCGCCATTAAAGGCATAATTGACCTTGACGCGACGGTTATTGAGGCACATATAGGAAACGCTGCCGGTTTTGCTGATTTCGCCGGCATTATTCCGGGAATTGTCCGGCGCGGCAGATTTCGCCGCCGGGCTGCAATCTTTGTAAAGGATTTCGCTATTGGGCGACATAATCATGATGGAAGCGTCGCGGTAATTGCCGGAATTAAGTTCGGAGGCAGTCAGGTTATAGCCGTTTTTGTCCTTGAAAAAGGTATCGACGTTATCGGAGCGGTTCAAATCGTATTTCATCAGGCGTTTTTTGCCGTTCAGGGTGGCGGTTGCCTGGGTCGGCACGCCCTGTTCGTTGAAGGTGTAATTGACGCTGACTTTTTTGTCGTTCTGGCATTGGTAGGTGACGCTGCCACCGGCGGCGGAAGCGGTCGCGGAAACGGCAAGTGCCAGGGTGGCGGCAGCGGCGGGAATCCAAAGTTTCATAAATACTCCTGCGTAAGGATAAAGGAAGGGGAATGACAGCCCTGTGTGCGGCTGCGGCGCGCAGTATAAGGCATACAATTCGCACCGGGCTTGCCAAATGGAAAACTTGCCAAAGTGTATGCACGCGGCGCGGGAGCGTCTTTTATGATGCGCGCACCGCCGCCCGGTGCGGCTTTTTCCAACTGGAGTTTTCATGAAATCTGTATCTTTCATCCTGCCCGCACTCGCTGTTTTCGGTCTGGCTGCCTGTGGCGGCAATACTGGCGGCAACGGCAATATTGGCATTCCCGCCAATCCGGTGCCAAATCCGCCCGCGAACAATTATCCCGCGCCGCAACAGCCGCAAGCGGGCGGCGTCACCCATTTTGATTGCGACAATGGTCTCGGCGTCAATATCCGCATTTTGAACACCAGCCAGATTGAGCTGCGCCTCGACGACAAGTCAATGGTGATGCAAAACGCCGTCGCCGGTTCCGGCGCGCGCTATGTCAGCAACAGCGGCCTCTTTGGTCGTGGCGGCGAGTGGCACCAAAAAGGCATGAGCGAGGCCCTCTTCGCCTTCACCGACTCTTACGGCAACGCGGTGGAAACCACCTGCCGCAGCGGCGTGAACCGCATCTGAAGCAGCGTCTTGATGCACGCACGGGGCAGGACGTTATCGGCGCCCTGCCCCGTTTTTGTTTTACTTGAACGCAAGGGGCATTCCGCAAAACGGAATCGGGCGGTTACGCTACGCTAACCGCCCCTACGCGCTCCGGACTCCACGCAAAATGTGGGCGCATTTTGCGTGGGAGCCCGCCCGTAGGGGCGAGGGATTCTTCATTTGTAAACAGCCCTTCAGCCAATGCGGTTGCCGCAGCGACGATTTTGCGACCTGCACCACTGATTTGTAGGGTGTGTGCCGCAGGCACGCACGCGTCTCCCGCTGTCCCAATTCTCGCGTGCGTGTCGGCTGCGCCGCCACACACCCTACGCACGGAGTGCTTCATTAAGGTACTACTGGGAAACCGTCCGGGGTATGGCGACGTTATTTGGGCGGACTTGCGGCTATTATTCGCCGCCTGAAATGCAAAAAAACCGCCGGAGGGCGGTTTTTTTGTGGTGCGCAGCTTTCAGGTCAACAGCCGTCGTTGTCACGACTCTCGCACCGCCGCCGTCAGCCGGATTTCCACTTTCCAGCCGGGGTGCGCCAGTTTGGCCTGCACGCAGACGCGGGCAGGCGCGCGGCCGGGTGCGGTCCAGGCGTCCCAGACGGCATTCATCGCGTCGTAGTCGGCAAGGTCGGCGAGGTAGATGGTCGCTTCGAGGATGTGCGCCTTGTCCGAGCCGCAGCGGGCGAGCAGCGTGTCTGTTTGTGCCAGTACGCTGCGGGTTTGCGCGGCGGCATCGGCGCTGGCGTCTTCCGGCACTTGTCCGCCGAGGTGGATGATGCCGTGGTGGATGGTCGCGTCGCTGTAGCGTGCTTCGGGGTCGATGTAGGTAATCATGGTGTTTCCTGTGTGAACCGGCGGGGCGGGCGGGGACGGGTTTAGCCGAGCAGCCGCAGGTGGACGTTCCCGCCCTTCTCAATCTCCTGTTGCAGCAGGGGTTTGAGGGCGGCAATGTCGGCGAGGACAAGCTCCGGGGTGAGTTCGATGCTGTCTTCGTCGTCTTCATCTTCGACGTCGGCGCAACAGCCGCAGCCGTCGTCGCAATGGCAGCCGTCTTCGTCGTCGTCCGCAAAGTCGTCGTCATCATCATCATCATCGGCGGCGGCTTGATAGAGGCTGTCCGGGTCTTGTTGCAGTTGCCGCTCCAGCGCTTGCAGCACGGCGAGCAGCGCGGCCGGGTCGTGCCAGGCGGCGGGTTCGCGCAGCGCGTCCCGTTCGATGTCCGCGTCTTCCGGCAGGTTGTCTTCATCTGTCAGCCACTGCGCGCGCAGTTCGCTGTCGTCCACGTATTCGGAAAGCGGCGTGATGCCGAGTTTTTCGCAAAGCGCGTCGAGGTTGAGCTGGAAGTAGTAGAGGCCGTGCAGGTCTTCTTCGTAGAGCGCGGTGCCGTGTTCGTTCATCAGCCAGTAGGTCATGCTCATGGGGTTTCTTTGTGGTATTGGGGGCTGTATTTGTGCACGGCTTCAATCATCGCCGCCGCGTGTTCGGGCGGGATGTCCGGGGTGATGCCGTGGCCAAGGTTGAAGATGTGGCGGTGGCCGTGGCCGTAGTCGGCGAGCACGCGCCGTACTTCGTTTTCGATGGTTGGTGGTTCGGCGCGCAATATGGCAGGGTCAAGGTTGCCTTGCAGGGCGATGTTTTCGCCGAGGATGCGCCGTGCCTGCGCCAGTGGTGTCGTCCAGTCGAGGCCGATAGCAGCGGCGCCGCTGTCTTTCATCATGTCCAGCCAGTTGCCGCCACCTTTGGTGAAGAGGATGACCGGCGCTTTGCCGCCGATGCCGGTGATGATGCGCTGCATATAGGCGAGCGAGTTTTCGCGGTAGGCCTGCCAGGCAAGGCTGCCGCCCCAGCTGTCAAAGAGCATTACCGCCTGCGCCCCCGCTTCTATCTGCGCCAGCAGGTAGGCGGTGACGGCACGGGCGAGTTTGTCGAGCAGGGCGTGCAGGGTGCGTGGCTCCTGATAGAGCATCGCTTTGGCGCGGGCGAAATCGCGGCTGGCCTCGCCTTCTATCATGTAGGTGGCAAGCGTCCACGGGCTGCCGGCGAAGCCGATGAGCGGCACGCGCCCGTCCAGTTCGCGCTTGATGAGGCGTACCGCCTGCATGACGTAGCCGAGGTCGTCGTTCATGTCGGGAATGGGCAATGCCTGCACGTCGGCAGGGCTGCGCACCGGGCGGTCAAACGCCGGGCCTTCGCCGGGGACGAAGGAAAGCCCCAGCCCCATCGCGTCAGGGATGGTGAGGATGTCGGAGAAGAGGATGGCGGCGTCGAGCGGGAAGCGCGCCAGCGGTTGCAGCGTCACTTCGCAGGCGAGTTCCGGCGTTTGGCACAGCGTCATGAACTGTCCCGCCACTTCGCGGGTGGCGCGGTATTCGGGCAGGTAGCGCCCGGCCTGACGCATCATCCACACCGGGGTGCGTGGCACGGGTTCGCCGCGCAAAACGCGCAGCAGCAGGTCGTTTTTCATGAAATATCCTTGTGATAGCGTGGCGGTATTGTAACACTGCCCCTGCTTCAGCCCGCTATAGTGCGGGCGCTTTCAACACAAAAGGAGCAAATCATGACGATCACTATCCATTCTGGTCTCATCTACACCATCGTTATCGGCTTTCTCGTCGGCCTTGTCGCCCGCTTCTTCTATCCGGGGCGCGACCCGATGGGCTTCATCTTCACCACCCTGCTCGGCATCGGCGGCGCAGTGGTCGCGAGCTACATCGGCCAGGCGCTGCACTGGTACCGCATCGGCCAGCCCGCCGGATTCATCGGCGCGGTTCTCGGCGCCATCCTCATCCTGCTCTTGGTAAACACGATCTCGCGCCGATGAGCATCCGCCATTTCAGCAAAATGCACGGCCTCGGCAACGATTTCATCGTACTCAACGCCCTGCAACAAACCTTCGACTGGCCGCGCGCGCGCATCAGCGCGCTGGCCGACCGCCACAGCGGCATCGGCTTTGACCAGCTGCTCATCATCGAACCCGCGCCGGACGCCGCGCACGACTACGCCTACCGCATCTTCAACGCCGACGGCGGCGAAGTTGAACACTGCGGCAACGGCGCGCGCTGCTTCGGCAAGTACCTGCGCGACCACAGCCTGCACCCGCTGGACCGCCCGCTGCGCGTCGCCGTCAAACGCGGCAGCATCACCATTGCCTACGTCGGCGCGGGCGAAGACGGCAGCGAACAATACCGGGTGGACATGGGCGAGCCGGACTTTACCCCCTTCACCGCCGCGCAAACGGAGCGTCTCTACCAGCCGGTCAGCGCCGCCGGACACGAATTGCAGATGGGTATCGTCAGCATGGGCAACCCGCACACCGTCTGCGTGGTCGAAGACGTCGCCAGCGCGCCGGTCGCCGAAGTCGGCGCCGCGCTTCAACAACACCCGCTTTTCCCCGCCGCCGTCAATGCCGGCTTCATGCAAATCCGCGACCGCGCCCACATCCGCCTGCGCGTTTTTGAGCGCGGCGCGGGCGAGACGCAAGCCTGCGGCACCGGGGCGTGTGCGGCGGTAGCGGTCGGCATCGCACGCGGTCTGCTGGACGAAACCGTTACCGTTGAGCTGCCACGCGGCACGCTCATCATCAACTGGGCAGGCGCGGGCAAACCGCTCTACATGACCGGCCCCGCCGCCACCGTTTACCACGGCGAACTGGCGGCATAACCCGCCGCATCGTCTCCATGAACGACATCGACGACTACCTCGCCTGGTTGCGTTACGAAAGCGGCAAAAGCGCGCAAACCCTCGCCACCTACCGCCGCCTGCTGCGCCAGTTTGCCGACGCCCACGCCGGGCGCGACCTGAGCGCGCTCGATAGCCAGACCCTGCAAGACTACCTGCGCAAAACCTTGGGCGGTGGCAAATACAGCCCCGCCACGCTGAACCAGCACCGCGCCGCGCTACGCGGTTACTACGGCTGGCTGCACCGCCTGCGCGGCCTGCCGACCGACCCGGCCGCCACCCTCAAACTGCCGCGCAAACCGCGCCAGCCCCTGCCCGGCGTCCTCACCCCCGAACAAATCACCACCCTGCTGGCAGCGCCCGCGACCGACAACCCGAACCTCATCCGCGACCACGCCATTCTGGAGCTTTTCTACTCCGCCGGACTGCGCCTGGCCGAACTGGCCGCGCTCAACGCGCGCGACCTCAGCGCCGACAGCACCCATCACATCATTCGCGGCAAAGGCGGGGTGGAGCGCCTCATCTTCATCGGCAGCAAGGCGCGCGAAGCCCTCGCCCGCTGGCAGGCGGTGCGCGGCCAACTGCTGAAAAAAGCGGACGAGACAGCGCTGTTTCTCAACAAAAACGGCGGCCGCCTCACCGAGCGCGGCATCGCCCTGCGCCTCAAGGCCTATGCCGCCGAACGCCTGCCCGGCGTGAACGTGCATCCGCATATGCTGCGCCACAGCTTCGCCACCCACCTGCTGCAATCCTCCGGCGACCTGCGCAGCGTGCAGGAGCTGCTCGGCCACAAAAACCTCGCCACCACCCAAATCTACACCCACCTCGACTATCAGCATCTGGCACGCGAATACGACGCCAAACACCCGCGCGCGAAGAAAGCAAATCCCAAAACAGAAAACGAATAACGAAAAAAACCGCCACCAGGCGGTTTTTTTAATATCGACGGCAATTACGCCGCAAAGCGGGATTTTAGCTGCTGCAAAAACGCCTCACGTTGCTCTGCTTTGGAATTTGTAATATTGCCAAAATTCAGCCATTCGCGCTGCGCAATGCCAATCTGCTTCAAAACCAGATTGACGAAAACGCGCTTGATCGGATTGCGCAAGAAAAGTTTCAGCGCGAAATTCGGTGTGGTGGAAGTGGTAATGAGCGTTGCCTTGCCGATATGCGTCAGCAATCCTTTTGGCCCGGTCGTACCCGGCACATAGGCGAAATTCACCTTCATCACCTTGTCAAAAAAGCCCTTGGTCATGGCGGGCAGACTGCTCCACCATACCGGGCAGATAAAAATCAGCTCATCCGCTTCCTTGATTAACTGCCAATATTTCTCGACCAAAGGATCAACCGTTTCTCCCTTGCCATAAAGCGCCAATTCCTCCTTGCGGAAAACCGGGTCAAAACCGTCGGCGTGCAAATCAATCAGCGCGTGCGCTTTTCCTTTCTCCTGCAATGCGGCGATGACGGTTTCCATAATAGCGTGGTTGAAACTTTTTTCATAAGGGTGGTCGTAAATAATGAGGGTGTGTGCCATAAATACTCCGTGGATAAAAAAGAATGTCCGGCCAGACGGCACGCATTGTGGACGGATAACGTATGCATTGCAAGCTATGCAAAAGTCATTTTTTACATCCCGCTCATTTCACAACAGAAAATCTTGCAACCCCGCGCGACCATCGCGTAGCCTGCCCGCATTCCCCAACGGAGCGCATCATGCAACCTGTCCATACCCTGAACGATCCCAATCTTCGCCTCTATTACCGCGGCGCGCTGCCTGCCACCGCGCCACTGCTGCTGACCTTTCTGCAACCGCACGAGGCCGATGCCGTCGCCAGTTTGCTCAAGGCGGATGTCGTGCTGATGTCGCTGGATCGCACGGACTGGGAGCACGCTTTCAGCCCGTGGCCGGCACCGCGTGCCTTCAAAAAAGCGCCGGATTTCAGCGGCGGCGCGACTGAAACCCTCACCAGTCTCGCCGCGCGGCTGCCCGCTATCGAACAGCGCCTTGGCCTGCAACCGCGCTGGCGCGGCATCGCCGGATACTCGCTCGCCGGACTGTTCGCCGCCTGGAGCGCCTACCACGACAGCCCGTTCCAGCGCGTCGCCTGTGTTTCCGGCTCACTCTGGTTTGACGGCTGGGCGGACTTCGCCACCAGCCGCCTGCTGCAAACCCCGCCAGCGCGCGCGTACTTCTCGCTCGGCGACAGCGAAAAAAACAGCCGCAACCCGCGCTTGGCGACAGTCGAAAACATGACCCGCGCCACCGCCCAATACTGGCGGCAACAGGGCATCCATACCGTCTTTGGCCTGAACCCCGACGGCCATTTTGACGACATCGCCGCGCGCACCGCCGCCGCCATCAACCAACTCGCTGCCGCCGACTGAAGCGCCAATATTGCGAACTATTCCCAAAAAAACTATCATCGCGCCTCCATTCACCCACAGGAAAACCCATGAAAAAAACCCTCCTCACCGCAGCGCTCTTGCTGGCAACCACCACCCAGGCGGCTGACTTCAGCATTGAAGTCACCATCCCCGACATCAAAAGCAGCGAATACCACCGCCCCTACGTCGCCGTCTGGGTCGAAGACAGCGACAAAAAGCTGGTCGAACACCTGAGCCTCTGGTACTTCATCAAGGGCAAGGCGGACAACCCGCAGGAAGGCCTCAAATACCTGAAAGAATTGCGCAACTGGTGGCGCAAGGGCGGGCGCAGCCTGAAGCCGCTGCCCGATGCCATCACCGGTGCCACGCAAAAACCGGGCAAGCACACCATCGAAATCAAGTCCGACGACCCGCGTCTTGCCAAGCTGAAAGACGGCAGCTACACCCTGATGATTGAAGCCGTGCGCGAAGAAGGCGGCATCGAAGCGGTCAGCATTCCGTTCACCCTGCCGGTCAAGGAAAAAACCGAAGCCAAGGCCAGCGGCAAGAGCGAGCTCGGCGAAATCACCCTCACCATTACCCCGTAACCGGAGATTCCCATGAAACGCACCCACATCGCCGCCCTCGTCCTGCTGGTGAGCGGCTTCGCCAGCGCGCACAACGTCTGGATCCGCCCGAGCAGCACCCAGCTTTCCGGCGAAAAAGACTACGTCACCATTGACAGCGGCGCGTCCGATTTCCCCTTTGACGTCAACCACAATGGCCGCCCGACCGAAAACCTGCACGCCTACGCCCCGGACGGCAAGGAAATCGAAAAAGAAAACCTGACCAAGGGAAAACTGCGCACCAGCTACGACGCCAAGCTGACCCAGCAAGGCACGCACCGCTTCGTGGACCAGCAGGAATACATCCAGTTCAACTACGGCGAAGGCGACCCCAAACCGCGCTGGCGCGGCACGCCGGAGCAGTACCAGAAAGAAAAACCCATCCCCGACCAAAAACACGAAAACTACCGCCACCGCAGCCTGGAAGCGGAAACCTTCGCCACCCTCGGCGAGCCGACGGCGGAGGCCATCAAGCCTGCGGCCAAGGGGCTGGACATCGAATACCTGACCCACCCGAACGAACTCTACGCCGGGGAAAAGGCGCAGTTCCGCGTGGTCTTTGACGGCAAGCCGCTGGCGAATGCGCGGGTACGCCTCGCCAAAGACGGAATGCGCTACCGCAGCCACGAATTTACCGAGCTGAAAACCGACGCCGACGGCCTCGTCACCATCGACTGGCCGGAAGCCGGGCTGTACTGGCTCAACACCGAACACGAAGTGCCGAGCGACGTCGTCAAGGACACGCCGCACCTCTACGATTACAGCGTCGGCCTGGAAGTACTCCCGCTGTAATCCTCCGCGCTTCTCCCGATAAAAAGCCACCCGCAGGGGTGGCTTTTTTATGGCTGACGGGACGGGTCGCGCTATCACACGCGCTTTCCATTGATTTGTATAGCCATCCACCGAAAGTTTCAGACAAGGCGCGCCGCTGAAGACAGTACGCGGTTGTACGGCGAAGCGGCGCAACACAGTATGAGGCTTTCGGTGGATGGCTATAGTTTCGCGGCGGTGGGGCAAGCCCCACCCTACGCACGCTTTCCGCAGTATATGTAGGGTGGGTCTCGACCCACCACAGCATTGTCAGCGCGAGGGGGCGCTTTACTTTCTACACCTTCTGCCGCAGATAAACCAGCGCCTCATACGGCCGCAGCAGCACCTCTTCCTCCAGCGTTGCCGGGGAATCGGCGTAGTTGCCGAGGAGCAGGCGATAGCCCGCCGTGTCCGCGAGCGGCGCTTTTGCCACCTCGCCGTAGAAGTTCGCCAACACGACGAGCGACGCCTCATCATTCTCGCGGCGGTAGGCGAATATTTGCGGATGGCCGGCAAGCAGCGGCGTGTAGTCGCCGTCCTGGATGACGCGCTGCGTTTTGCGTAGGCGAATCAGTGCGCGGTAATGGGCGTAGATGCTGTGCGGCTCGCGCGTCTCCGCCTCGGCGTTGATTTCAACGTGGTTCGGGTTCACGCGCAACCACGGCGTGCCGCTGGTGAAGCCCGCCTGCGCGCCTGCCGTCCACTGCATCGGCGTGCGTGCGTTGTCGCGGCTGCGCGCGCGCAGCAGTTCGTGGATTGCCGCCGCGTCCCGCCCCGCTGCGGTTTCCAGTGCGTAAAGGTTGGTACTTTCCACGTCGCGGTAGTCGTCGATGTCGTCGAAGTAGGCGTTGGTCATGCCAATTTCTTCGCCCTGGTAGATGTAGGGCGTGCCGCGCAGCATGTGCAAGGCGCTGGCGAGCATAGTGGCGGACTGGGTGCGGTAGCGGCGGTCATCGCCGAAGCGGCTCAAGGCGCGCGGCTGGTCGTGGTTGTTCCAAAAGAGCGCGTTCCAGGCGTTGCCCGCCGCCATGCCAATCTGCCAGTCGCTGATGAGGGTTTTCAGCGCGGCGAAGTCAAAGGGTTGTAGCGCCCATTTTTGCTGGTCCTTGTAGTCCACCTTGAGGTGGTGGAAGGTGAAGACGCTCGATAGCTCACCGCTTTCCGCGCCGGCGTAATGCACGCATTCGGCGAGTTTGGTCGAGCTCATCTCGCCGACGGTAAAACTCTCCGGGTCGCGGCCAAAGCTGGCGCGGTTCAGCTCGCGCAGGTATGCGTGGACGTGCGGGCCGTCGGTGTAGAACTGGCGGCCGTCGGCGTGGTGCGGGTCGTCGGCAAATTCGCGTTTGCTGATGAGGTTGATGACGTCGAAGCGGAAGCCATGCACGCCTTTTTCTTGCCAGAAGCGGACGATGTCGGCGACCTCACGGCGTACTTCCGGGTTCGTCCAGTCAAGGTCGGCCTGGGTAACGTCGAACAGGTGCAGGTAATACTGGCCGACTTGCGGCGCGTATTCCCAGGCGCTGCCGCCGAATTTGGACTGCCAGTTGGTCGGTGCGCTGCCGTCGGGCTTGCCGGGGCGGAACAGGTAATAGGCGCGGTATTTGGCGTCGCCGGCGAGCGCTTTTTGGAACCACTCGTGCGCGGTTGAGGTGTGGTTGAAGACCATATCGAGCATGATGTCGATACCGCGCGCTTTCGCCTCGCGGCAGAGGCGCTCAAAATCGGCCATCGTGCCGTAAACCGGGTCAATGGCGCGGTAATCGGCGACGTCGTAGCCGTTGTCGCGCTGCGGCGAGGGATAAACCGGGTTGAGCCAAAGATAATCCACGCCGAGCGTTTGCAAATAATCGAGCTTGCTGATGATGCCCGGCAGGTCGCCGATGCCATCGCCGTTGCTGTCGCAGAAGGATTTGGGATAAATCTGGTAAACGACTTTATCTTTGAAATTCATGGGGATGCACCTCACAGCTCAAGAATACCGCTATCGCCGCGCGTCACGTCCACATCCCGCTTCAGCACACGCACCGCGCCGCCATCGGTAAACACCACCGGCGACACCAGCGACTTGCCCTGCCGCTTCACATAATCCACATCGACCTCTGCCAGCACATCGCCCTGGCGCACGCGGTCGCCCTGCCGGACGCGCGCAGTGAAGCCCTTGCCCTGCAACTCAACCGTATCCATGCCGAGATGAATCAATAGCTCGCGGCCATTGTCGCAGGCGATGCCGTAGGCGTGCCCGGTGGGGAAGGCGACCTCAATCGTGCCGCTAAACGGCGCGACTACCACGCCATCGCGCAGCTCAATCGCGATGCCGTCGCCCATACTTTTTGAAGCAAAGCCCTGGTCGTCAATCTCCTCAATGGCAAACAGACGCCCGCTCATCGGGGCGATGAACGCTTCCGTCGCCGCCGCCGCCGCAGGCGCGCTGCCCCGCTCCGCCGCATTCAGCCGCTTCTGCCCGACCAACCAGGTCAGCACAAACGGCACGACAATCGCCGCCGCCATCGCCAGCGCAAACGAACCCCAAAATTGCGGATTGATAGACAAAATGCCGGGAATGCCACCGACGCCAATACTGAGCGCCTGCACGCCGCTGCCGACAGAAATCACCGCGGCCACCGCCGAACCAATCATCCCGCAAATGAGCGGAAAACCATACTTCAAATTCACGCCGAATAATGCCGGTTCCGTCACCCCCAAATAAGCGGAAATACAGGCAGGCACATTGACCTGCGCCGCGCGCGGATTGTGGCGCTGCAAAACCCCCATCGCCAGCACACTCGAACCCTGGGCAATATTGGAAAGGGCAATCATCGGCCAGAGAATCGTGCCGCCGAATTTCGTCGTCAAAGTAATATCAATGGCATTGGTCATATGATGCAGCCCGGTCATCACTACCGGCGCATAAAGCAACCCAAAAACAGCCGCGAATAACACCGACCATGACGACGTCAAACCGCCATAAACCGCATCAGCAATGGCGGTGCCAATCTTCCAGCCAATCGGGCCAACCAGCGTATGCGCAATAATCACCGCCGGCACCAGCGAACAAAACGGCACCACAATCATTGAAATCACCGCGGGCGTAATGCGGCGGAAAAAACGCTCCAAATATACCAAAACAAAACCGGCGAGAATGGCAGAAATCACCTGCCCCTGATAGCCAATCATATTGACGCGGGTAAAGCCGAAATCCCAATGCGGAATATCCTCCGCCGCCGTACTGGCGACCGCAAACGCATTCAATAACTGCGGCGACACCAGCGTTGCGCCAAGCACAATGCCAAGAATCGGCGTCGTCCCCATCTTGCGGGTAATTGACCAGACAATGCCAATCGGCAACATATGAAAGACCGCCTCGCCAATCAGCCAAAGAAACTGATACATCCCCTGCCAGAACGGCGACGTTTGCGCCAAAGTCTTGCCATCAAACAGCGCAATCTCGCCAATAATATTGCGAAAGCCTAAAATCAGACCGCCGCATACCAGCGCGGGAATAATCGGCGCGAAAATCTCGCCGAGCGCGCTCATTATGCGCTGCAGCCAATTCTGCTGCGCCGTCGCCGCCGCTTTCACCGCATCCTTCGATACCCCTTCAATCCCGGCAAGGGTAGTGAATTCCTGATAAAACTCGCTCACCTCATTGCCAATAATCACCTGGAATTGTCCGGACTGGATAAACGTCCCCTTGACGCAGCCAATCGCCTCAATGCGGGCAATATCCGCCTTTTTCGGATCAACCAAGACAAAACGCATCCGCGTCACACAATGCGTGACCGCGCTAATATTCTCCCTGCTGCCAATCGCTGCCAAAAGCAGCGCGGCATCCTGCTGGAACTTCGACATAAAAACCTCCCCGGTTTGGTGAATAGAAAAAGAATCTCCAAAAAATCCTGATCAGGAAAACAAGCGCCATAATATGATCAATACATAGGGCATCATCCAGGCAGAAACCACAATAATGATGGCCGCAGCCAATAGGCTCACCAGCAATAACACACCATTATCAGCCGCAGAAGCCGTTCTGTCTTTCCTTGCAGGCAGTAAAACAAACGAAAGAATCAAAATGGCGAGCGCCAACCGTGCCGTCAAAATCATCGGCAAGCTGCGCAAATGCATACTGTAACTGAAAGAAGCGGCGGTAATACCCATAAAATAAAACATCGCCAGCGGCAAAGTGACTACCAAAATAAAAACCATATGCCTGAGCGAGCGTTGAAAACGCCGCCAGGCAAACCAGGCGCCAAATAAAAAGCCAGGCATAAAAAAGCGTCCCATATTATCCGGCAAATGCCACCAGGAAATACCCTTACCCAGTATCAGTAGCAGCAGCCAGAAGAGCAAGCCATTGAGCAAGCCGGTACCCAGGCCAAAACCGAGAATGACGCGCTGCCAAGGATAAAATTCTGCTTCGTCTTCATCATCTGCGGGTTCGGGCAGCAGCCAGCTTGCCAGCAAGGCAGCAAAAATACCTTGCAGCAAAACGAAACCCGTACAAGAAAAAACAAGAAACAAAATCTGCGCACCATCCCTGAATACACCCCAAAAAACCAAATAAATAATACTGAATACGGCATAAATGGTATTTAGTGCCAGCATGGATTTTACCGCTAGCATTACGCCGTGCCGATTGCGCCTTGCATTTCGCCAAACCAAAAACAATACGGTAGCAATACTGCTAAGCAATACAGGAAATAAAAACAACAACCCCCACAAGAGATATAAATGCATTTTGTCCGTTGCTGGCTGTGGTAGTAATAGCTGCCCCAGCAAAATGCCAGAAAGTTTTATACTTCCCAATAGATGGGCAACAAAATTAAACAACAACATCCCGCCAACGAAGCCAAAAAAGACTTTCGCCCACGGATATGCCACTGGCGTTTCGGCCGCCGGATTGCGGTTAAACATTTCTCTCTCCCTGAATCAAAATACGCTTAAAGAAAAAGCGATGCCTACCGGACAGAAGCGCCCGTCAACATCGCCATATAGCCATCCACCGAAAGCCTCATACGGTGTTGCGTCGCCTCGCCGTACAACCGCGTACTGTCTTCGGCGACGCGCCTTGTCTGAAACTTTCGGTGGATGGCTATGATTTCAGCTACCGCCCCGCAGCGGCACCACCCACGCGCGCCCGCCAGGTAGCGGGGCGGGGTGTTGGGGAAAATGTGATGCGTCATGCCGTAATTCCTCTGCGGGGGATGCGCCGATGATAACGCCAATCCCCCCGGCTGGCTATCGCCCCATCCCCGCCGGGATTGCAATTCCCCGGCAAAAGGCAACAATAGCGCGCGAATCTCTGCCCCGTCGCCGCCATGCCCCGCATCCAGCAACTGCCCAACCACCTCATCAACCAAATCGCCGCCGGTGAAGTCATCGAGCGCCCCGCCTCCGTCGTCAAAGAAATCGTGGAAAACGCCATCGACGCCGGGGCGACGCATATCGACATCGACATCGAAGACGGCGGCGGCAAACTCATCCGCGTGCGCGACAACGGCTGCGGCATCCACCCGGACGACCTCGCGCTTGCCTTCGCCACCCACGCCACCAGCAAAATCCGCAACCTCGACGACCTTGAGCACGTCACCACTCTCGGCTTTCGCGGCGAAGCGCTGCCGAGCATCGCCTCCGTCGCCAAGACCACCCTCACCAGCCGCGCGGCAGGTGAGGCGCAGGCGTGGCGCATCAGCCCGCATCTGGGCGACGCCATCAGCCCGGCGGCGCACCCGCCCGGCACCACCATCGAAATCCGCGACCTCTTTTACAACACCCCGGCGCGGAAAAAATTCCTGAAAAGCGAGCGCACCGAACGGCAGCACATCCAGCAACTGGTGCAAACCCTCGCGCTCAGCCACGACGGCATCACCATCCGCCTCAACAACCACGGCAAACTGCTCGGCGCATACGGCGGCGCCGACCTCGCCGCGCGCATTGCCAGCGTCCTCGGCGATGAGCTGCTGGAGCAGACGCTGCCCATCGACGCCCGCAGCGGCGAAATGCACCTCTATGGCCGGGTTGGCCTGCCGACCTGCGCCGGCAACCAGCCCGACCGCCAATACTTCTACATCAATGGCCGCATGATCCGCGACAAAATCATCGCGCACGCCATCCGCCAGGCCTATCAGGATATGCTCTACCACGGCCGCCATCCGGTGTACGTCCTCTACCTCGACATTGCGCCCAACCTCATCGACGTCAACGCGCACCCGGCGAAACACGAAGTGCGTTTCCGCGAAAGCCGCCTCGCGCACGACTTCCTCTACAGCAGTCTGCACCACGCCCTGCGCGGCAACATCCCCGCCGCGCAAACTGCACCGCCGCGCGAAACCCCGGCATCGCCGCCCGCCGCCGTGCGACAACAACCGCCGCTGCGCTACGACCACGACTACCGCCCCGCGCCACGCCGCAGCGTCGCCGAAAGCGCCGCCTATTACCAATGGGCGCAAAAAATTGCGCCGCCTGTTCCCCCCGCAACTGGCGGTTTGACAACCACAAACCCCACCCCCAGCCCCTCCCCCGGGCCCCAAGCAAAATGCAGTCGCATTTTGCTTGGGTACCCGCCCACAGGGGGAGGGGAGCAAGGCTTCGCCCCCACCCCCACAGCAAAAAACGATTACGCCGCCGCGTCCGTGAGCGACAACCCCGGCGAACACCCGCTCGGCTACGCCCTGGGACAAATTCACAACATCTTCATCCTCGCGCAAAACGCGCGCGGCCTCGTCATCGTTGATATGCACGCCGCGCACGAACGCATCCTTTACGAACGGCTGAAAGCGCAACTGCGCGCCAAACAGCCCGAAGTACAGCGGCTGCTGTTGCCGCAAAGCCTCGCTGCCACCCCGGCGCACCTTGACACGCTGGAGCAGCACCGCGACTGGCTGCACCGCCTCGGCTTCGACCTCGAAGCCAGCGCCGACGAAAGCCGCATCCACATCAACGCCGTGCCGTCGCTGTTAAAACACGCCGCCGTCGCCGAAATCGTCGGCGATCTTTTGCACGAACTGGGCGAATACCCGGCAAGCATCGCCATTGAGCGGATGCAGGACGAAATCCTCTCGCGCCTCTCCTGCCACAAGGCGGTGCGCGCGCATGACAGCCTGACCCTGACGGAGATGAACCAGCTCTTGCGCGACATTGAAACCACCCCGGCCAGCGGCCAATGCAATCATGGCCGCCCCACCTGGGTGCAGCTTTCGACCGACGACCTCGGCAAATATTTCATGCGCGGCGAGTGATGCCGTCGCCACACCCTACGCCCAAGACCGCCATAGACTGCTCCCGGCGCGGTTGTGCGGCGGTGGGGCAAGCCCCACCCTACGCACGCTGCCATATCGCATATGGATAGTTATGAAACTGTTGCTATTTTTGCAGCCAATGAGTTCCCTCCCCCTGTGGGGGAGGGTTAGGGTGGGGGCAGCAGACAACAGCCCAGCAGGTTTGGAATTTTGTCGGGTTCCGTGCAAGTTATGGTTTGGAAGGAAGTCTATTGATTTGTAGGATGTGTGCCGCAGGCACGCGCGCGGTTCCCGACGCAAAATTCCCCGCGTGCGTGTCGGCTGTGCACAGCCATCCGCCATAGGGTGCACCTCGGCGCACCATCCGGGTGATAGCGACGATTTTGCGGCTACAGCGACGCAACACCGTATGAGGCTTTCGGTGGATGGCTATAAAACCGCCTATGTCCCCCTCTCTCTGTGGGACTGGGACAGCTCGCGCAGCGACAAGCATTGCTTGCGAAGCAAGAGAGAGGGTCGGGGTGGGGGTAGAAAATCCATTGAAAAACAGTAATTTCAGTTCATGAGCAATATCGCCCACCCCCACCCTGTCCCTCCCCCGCTGCGGGCTTCGCCCTGCGGGGGAGGGGAAATTCCGCTTGTACCCGCAGACTCCAAACAGGTTCTAACATAGGCCGACATCAAAAAATCACTCACAAAAAACGCCGACGGTCGTCGGCGTTTTGCGTTGGCGTGGCTTACTGCACTTTCTTCGCCCCATAAGCGCCGCGGTAGGCTTCATTGCCAACGGCGCGGCTGAACTGGCCGCCCAGTTCCTCGCCGCCGCCGTAGAGGCGGGCGTTACCCGTTCCGCTTTCAAAGCGTCCGGTATTACCGTTCCAGTTAAGCGTGTCGCTGAAATCGAGGCGGGCATCGCGCGTCGCGTTGTTGCTGGTGACGTTCAGGCTGCTGCGCGTGGCGTTGTGAATATTGAGACTGAGCGTTTTGCTGCTTTGGCCGTAATCGAGGCGGGCGCTGACGTCGGCATTGACGCGGTCATGCTGGCCGAGGTCGCCGATGGCCGTGCCGCGGTAATTCGCGTGCAGCTCGGCGCCGTCGCCCGGCACGAACGGTTTGCCCACGTTGAGATAGGCTTCCGGCACGCCGCTGTTGTCGCTGATGGCGCCAAAGGTCTGGTACGACCAGCCGTGGTTGCGCGGCGGCAGCAGGTTGATGCGGTGCTCGCGACCGAGGCTGACGAGGTGGGTGTCGCCGCCGCCGAGGCGGTCCAGCGGTGCGTTAATCGTGAGGCGAGCGGCGCTGTCGTATTGCACCGCGTTGCGCACGGCGTCGCGGGCGGCGGCGGGGTCAATCGGGGCGATGAAGCGGTAAATGCTGTTGGTGCTGCCGCCGCTGAAGGTTTGCGCCCAGTAGTATTTCCAGACGCTGTTCGGGTCGTAGTAGTAGCCGATGCCGATGTTCTGGAAGTCTTTGCTGATGATGGTGTCGTAGTGGTGCGGGCTGTTGCGCCAAGCCTGAATGATGCTGGCGGCACTGCCGTTTTTGTCGGCGCCGATGTTTTCGGCAAGCGCGCCGCGCCCGCTGAAATTGGCGTCGTCGAGCGGGTTGGCGCCGTTGGCGCGTTTGTGCTCAATCTGTTGTCCCTGGGTGGCGAGCTCTTTGGCGCGGATGGTGGCGTAGGCGGCGAGGCTGTCGTTGTAAGTGAGGGGCGCGAGGCCTTTTTCCGCGCGCAACTGGTTGGTGGCGGCGAAGGCTTCGTCCAGCTTGGCACGGGTGGCGGCGTCCGGGCGGGCGACGCTGCGCGGCGGCAGCATGATGTCGCCGAGGCTGACGTCTTCCAGCACCGCCTGTGGTTTGTTGTCCGGCGTGGCGACCGGCGGCGCGGGTTTGGGGTCGGCGGGGGTGTTGTCGCCGCCACCGCCGCAGGCGGTGAACAGGAGCGGGATGAGGAGGCTGATGGGGGTGTGCAGTTTCATGGCGGGTTCCTTTGCGGGTGCAATAACAGGTTTGAAACTAATGTCAGGAAGGCATCGTTTGGCTCCCTCCCCTGCAGGGCGTGTTAGCGCCCGCAGCGGGGGAGGGTTGGGGAGGGGGTAGCGAACGTAATGACCACAAAAAATATGACTTGCTTCAATACAACATCATTTCCTGCGCCAACAGGACAATACAGTTCCATCGCCGCAGCGGATGCCAAAATGCCATATGGCGAAACTGGCATCAAACTTGTGGAGCGCCTTGATTTACCCCCACCCCGTCCCTCCCCCGCTGCGGGCTTCGCCCTGCGGGGGAGGGGGAATACTTTTTATAAGGCCTTGACGAGGTTTTCGACCATCTCGGCGGAGTGCGTCGCCGCCATTTGCAGGAAAGTCTCGAAGCTGTATTCCGCCTCGCCGTCGGCAAGGTCGGACAGCGCGCGGATGATGACGCAGGGGCGGGCGAATTGGTAGCAGGTCTGGGCGATGGCGGCGGCTTCCATTTCCACCGCGAGCGCATCGGGGAAATGCGCGCGGATGCGCGCGATTTTGTCGGGGTGATTGATGAACTGGTCGCCGCTGACAATCAGCCCGCGGTGGATGGCGGCACCGTCAAAGGCGATGGCGGCGCGGGCGGCGTGCTCAATCAGCCCGGCATCGCTGTCGTAGCGGGCGGGCATCTGCGGCAACTGGCCGATGGCGTAGCCGAAAGCGGTGGCGTCGGCGTCGTGGTGCGCGGTCTGAATGCCGACGACGACATCGCCCTGCTTCATCCCGCCTTGCAGGCCGCCGGCGCTGCCGGTGTTGATGACGCAGCCGGCGCCGAATTTCTCCAGCAGCACGGCGGTGGTGATGGCGGCGTTCACCTTGCCGATGCCGCTCTGCGCGAGCAGCACCGGTTTGCCCGCAAGCAGGCCGCGGGTGATGGCGATATGCGCGACTTTTTCCTGTTGCGCCTGGCTGATGCGACTGTGCAGCAGGGCGACTTCCTGCTCCATCGCGCCGATGATGGCGACGGGGGCGGTTTTTCGGGTCATGTCTGTGTTCTCCATATGGATTTTCGCGGCGCATTGTACGGGATTCGCGGCGGCAGATGCCACGCTTCCCTACCCGGGCGGCGCCGCTTAGCAAAATGCTTGCCAACCCGGTAAAAAACTTTTTCTTTCCGCCGGTAAGTTCACATTTATAATGCGCCGCGCCGTAAATCCGCGGCGTTTTCAAACCAGGAACTCACCATATGGAATTGACGAACCTCTCCGTGGCGATCATGGTCGCCCACTGACTAATATCGTCCTTGCCCGTCGCGACCTGGAGCGCGAGGAAGACCGGGGCGTACGCGCGCAATTCACCGGCGGACTGGAAGCCGAGCCGCTCGCCCGCGACGGCAAGCCGCAAACGACGCCAAGCCTGCAAGTCTCGAACTTTGAAAACGTCGATATTCTCGCCGGTTCATTCAAACAATTCGGCTCGGCCGATTTTAGCAAGGCGGACAGCCGCCTCGATCCGGTGACACACGACATTGACACCCATATCGAAAATAATCTCGACAAAAAAGGCGAATTTACCCGCGAACGGGTCGATCACGTCTATACCCTGCGCTATGAATACAAACAGCCGTATGTGGATTATCCCAATACCAATGTTGGCAATGATCCAGCTGTGCATCGGGCATTGATGGATAAAAAAGAAGGAACCGAATTTCTTAAACCAGACCAGCCAAAATATCCGCTGGCAGAAATGGAAGCCAATCTGAAAGTCGATTCCACGTATTACACCCAGGAAGGGCGTGATATTACCCGCCATGCACCCAACATTGGCGTCGGGCCGTGGCCGATTCCGTGGGGACAAAAATTTGATAACAGCATTACGCGCAATGGCAATATGGGAATTGCCGACGGTAATACGCGGGATCCCAATAATGATGCCAGCTATGCGCACAAATGGAAAAACAATTCTGCCGATGATTATGCGGTGGACTGGAGAGTACGCCAATATAGCGGCACCTGGCCCAATGGCGCCTATCCGCAATATATGGCAGAAACGCCGTATTATCCCAACTATGTCCCGGGACAGCCGCGTTATCCCAATGAGTCTTACCGCAAAGAAACTTAGGGCAGATTTGGCGGTGCGCTCAACGCCAATCCGAACTACACCCACGAACATATCTATCTGGATCGCGATGACTTCACCGCTATTCGCCAGCACAAATCATTGCGCCCGCTGAAAAATCCGGTGCCGAATGACTGGAAATGGACGCTGGTGCAAACCTGGAATTATCAGGAAAGTTACGATACCGGACGAAAAGACGCCAGTGGCAATGCCATCTATGACTGGCGGGCTGCCAGTCCCGTCAATGCGTATAACAAGACGAGCGACTGCGGCAACAATTGCGCCGCAACAGGCACCGGACAAACCCGCAACTGGAAACTGACTGTTGAGTGGAAAGATGCCGCCAACCAGGGGAACGGCAAACAAGGCGAATTTCGCGGCCCGCATTACGACGGCTGGCGCGAAGAATTGCAGAGCGGTTCCCCCTACGACGGCTACCCCATCCGCTATAGCGATGAACGCATCTGGAAACCCGGCACCCCCGGTTACAAACCCGAATACGAGAAAAAATTCGGCGCCAACCTCATCTGGTGGAGTACCCAAGACAGCGCCTTTGAAAACTGGGCGACGCTGGAAGGCTGGGACCCGCGCGCCCGCCGCGTCGATAACAACGTCGATGGCGAAGGCAAGGAAGCCCTCGTTTGGGGCGAAGACGGCAACAACCAGGGCGGTCCGAAAGTGCGCGACCGCGACCTCGAAATCCAGCCGACCGGCGACATCACCAACGGCCTCATTCGCGTTGGCGACAGCGACCCGTACCGCAACAGCAACAATCCCGGTCGCGCCACCCTCGGCGAAGAGCTGAAATGGGAAAACGGCAAATGGGTCGATCACCACAACACCAAGACGCGCATCTTCGGCCATTACCACCTCGCCTGGGCCGACCAGGAAAAAGGCCAAATCCAGCCGGTCAGCCTGAACAGCTACAGCGGTGCGCGTTCCTTCGTCGCCCAGGTCAAAAACAAGCTGGCGGTTTCCTCCAAACAGCAGCGGACCGTAGGCGGCAAAAGCTATATGCATGAATTTTGGTCGGATCTGGAAAGCCCGCCGAACGAATACAGCATCGGCGCCATCCCCACGACCCTCAAATATGTGCAGTACGGGCGGGTGACTACCAAACTGGACCTCGCCGACGGCGAAAACCTGCTGGATAACGGCTTCCTCCGCGCGCCGCTCACCTACAAAAACGACCCGAACGGCGTCGATCACTACTTCTTCCGTGGGGTGAACGCGACCAGCATCGAGCAGATGGCGGCGCTGCCGAGCGATGCCGTCTTCCAGTACAGCGGCCACGCGCTGATGTACGGCATCAACAACCGCTTCCACGGCATCACCGGCGATGCCAACAACGTCGGCGGCGGCCATTCACTGCCCAACGCCTTCGACTTTGACCAGGCCAAAATGGGGCTGGGTAACTTCGTCGATGCCACCTTTAACGTCGGCCAGAAAAAAGTCACCGGCGACGTCTATAACGCCTGGTTGCAAAGCCTGGACAAACCGACCGTGCTCAAGGACAAACTCGTCCACTTCCAGGGCGATGTCATCGGCAACACCATCATCGGCACGGCAGACCGCGCCTACATCCCCGGCAACGACGAAGCCGCCTTCCGTGGCGCCTTCTTCGGCGAGAATGCCGACGAAATGGGCGGCGCCTTCAACTCGGTCAAGCCCGACGACAAATACGGCTCCGCCTACGAATATGGTGACTGGGGCGGCGTCTTCGGCGCGGCCAAAACCGGCGGCAGTGGCGGCAATACCTTCCAGGGAGACGACAGCAACAACGTCTACGGCAACAACAATCCGTAACCGTCCGCAAAAACAAAACGGCCTCGCAAGAGGCCGTTTTTTATAGCCATCCACCGAAAGTTTCAGACAAGGCGCGCCGCTGTAGCCGCGAAATTGTCGCTATTACCTGGATGGTGCGCCGAGGCGCACCCTATGGCGGATTCCGTGCGTAGGGTGTGTGGCGGCGCAGCCGACACGCACGCGGGGAATTTTGCATCGGGAACCGCGTGCGTGCCTGCGGCACACACCCTACGCGCAGCATCCCCGGCGCATCGCTCAGATTATGGGCGACGGTGTTGCTATATCAGCGGCATTGTAGGGTGGGGCTTTCCCCACCACGGATGCGATTGCGGGAAACCCGACCGGACAAACCGTAATCCGGCTCAAAGGAGCGCACGCTCGCGTTCCCCGTTTTTATAGCCATCCACCGAAAGTTTAAGACAAGGCGCGCCGCTGTAGCTGCGAAATCGTCGCCATTACCTGGATGGTGCGCTGAGGCGCGCCCTACACGCACAGCATTCCCGGCGCATCGTCCGGATTATGGGCGACGGTGTTGCTATATCAGCGGCATTGTAGGGTGGGGCTTGCCCCACCACGGGTGCGATTGCGGGAAACCGACCGGGCAAGCTGTAATCCGGCTCGAAGGGGCACACGCACGCGTTTCCCGTCTTTCACCGCGTGCGCGTCGGCTGCGCCGCCACACGTCCTGCGCGCAGAACCAGCCTCCGGCGTGTTTATGCCGCCGCGGGTGGTGTTTGCCGGAAATGGCGGATGGCGCCAAGCAGCAGGCAGCACGGCAGCGAAACCGTCAGCAGCAGCGACAGCCAGGCGAAGCCTTGCTGTGGCGCGGTGGTGGTGGCCGGGCTGAGCATCAGCAGCAGGATGAAGAAGAACAGGGCAAGCACGCCCGCTTGGTCGCCGTACGGCAGCGGCAGTCTGGCGCGGGCGAGGTAGAGCCAGAGGAGGAAGGGCGCGAGCAGAAGCAGCAGCGCGGCGTGCGCGGTATTGGCCGCATGGATGTCGGTTTGCGCGGGCCAGATGTCGGCATGGATGAGCTGCGCCGGGATGCAGGTGAGGAAGGCGGCCAGCAGCAGCGCATGGCCGCAGACAAGCAGCAGGCGGTTGGTTTTTGCGCTGATGGGGTGCGCGGGCGGCGCAACCCGGACGGGTTCCCCCTGCCGGGACGCGGATGACTTGAGCGCGCGCAGGCAGCGATGGATGACGACGGCGTCAAAGGCGAGTTGCAGCGGCGCGAGCAGCAGGCGGTGAACGCCAAACCCGGCCAGCCATGAAGGAACGAAGCACAGCACCAGCGTGATGCCCAAATCCTCAAAGCGGGCGGGGCAGCGCTTCGCTTCGCCGCGGCGGACACGCCGGTCGTTCACCACGAGGAAACCGCTCACGATGGCGACAAGCGGCAGCAGCAGCACGTTGAGCGCGATGTCGGCGCCACGGGCGACGGTCGCCGATGGCAGCAGGAAGCCGGGCTGGGTCAGGTGGGCGATGGCGTTGCTGATGGCCATCGCCAACAGCAGCAGGTAGGCGGTGGTGATGAGGCGCAGGGCATTTTTTTCGGTCATGGTGGTACTCCTGTGGACTGATACCGAGTAAAAACCGTCCGCCGCAATATGCACGGACAGCGCTCCGGTCGGATTTCGTCCCGACCGTCCCGCTATTGTGCAGGTTATGGCCAGCCTGATAAAGCCCGCTTTCCGCATCGCCCCTGTGTTTTGCCGGTCATGGCGTGGAGGGGGCCTCTCTAAGGGGCTGAAAATTTGGGGAATCGCATTTTTCCGTGTGCTTGTGTAGGGAACTAAAAACCGGGAAAACAGCCAATACACCCCCTCTCCCTGTGGGACTGGGACAGCTCGCGCAGCGAGATAGGGTTGGGGTGAGGGTGGCAAGTAGTTGAAAAAGCAGAATTTCAGTTCATGAGCTATATCGCTCACCCCCACCCTGGCCCTCCCCCGCTGCGGGCTTCGCCCTGCGGGGGAGGGGAATTTCGCTTTTACCCGCAGCTCCAAACAGGCTCTCAAAGAAACGCATCCAGCACGTTGTTGAGCAGGGCGAAGCCGCGTTCGGTCGTTTTCAGCCGCTGCTCGATGGCGGACTCAAGCAAGCCCTGCGCGACGAGGCGGTCGAGCGTCGGGCGCACATCGTCCAGCGTCAGCGCGCTGCGCTCTGCTAAATACTGCGTCGGCACGCCGTCCTTGAGGCGCAGCGCGTTCATCATAAATTCAAAGGCTTGTTCGTCGCGCGGCACGGTGAAGCGCTGGTCGCGGTAGGGGTTGCCGTCCGCGCCCGCCGCCTTTTGGTATGCCCCCGGCGCGCGGTATTTACTGCTGCGGCTGATGACGCCGTCGCGCGTCTGTTTGCCGTGCGCGCCCGCACCGATGCCGAGATAGTCGCCGTATTGCCAGTAGTTGAGGTTGTGGCGGCAGGGCTCGCCCGCGCGCCAGGCGGAGGTTTCGTACTGGCGGTAGCCGTGCGCGGCGAGATGCGCGCTGCCCGCCTCAAAAATGTCGATTTGCGTGTCCGTGTCCGGCAGGGCGGGCGGGTTGGCGTAAAAGGCGGTGTTCGGCTCCAGCGTGAGCTGGTACCAGCTCAGATGCTCCGGCGCGAGTGCAGTCGCCTGTTTGAGGTCGGCCAGCGCACCGGCGACATCTTGCCCCGGCAGGGCGAACATCAGGTCGAGGTTGATGCGGGTAAACCCCGCTTTTTCGGCGATGGCGACGGCGCGCAAGGCCTCGTCGCGGTTGTGGATGCGCCCCAGCGCCTGCAACTGTGCCGCGTCAAAACTCTGCACGCCGATGGAAAGGCGGTTCACCCCGGCGGCGCGGTAGTCGGCGAATTTGGCTTGCTCAAAAGTGCCGGGGTTGGCTTCCAGCGTGATTTCGCAGTCATCCGGCAAGGGCGTCAGGCGGTTGATGCCGTCAAGCAGCACGGCGATGGACGCGGCGCTGAACAGGCTCGGCGTGCCGCCGCCGATGAAGATGGTCTCAATCGGGCGCGGGTCGAGGTCGTGGGCGAGGTCGGCGAGCAGATGCCTGACGTAGGCGGCTTCGTCAACGGGGGCGCGCAGCGCGTGCGAGTTGAAGTCGCAGTACGGACATTTGCGCACGCACCAGGGGATGTGGATGTAGAGACTTTGCGGGATGGGCATGAAACGGGGCTCAGGGCGGGAAAAACAACCGCCGCTATAATACGCGCCCCTCGCACCACCCCCATTCCAAAAATGCACCTCACCGCCATCCGCCTCGCCGGCTTCAAATCCTTCGCCGACAACACCACCTTCCCCGTTGACGCGCCGCTGACCGGCATCATCGGCCCGAACGGCTGCGGCAAATCCAACATCATCGACGCCGTGCGCTGGGTACTTGGCGAAACGGCCGCCAAACAGTTGCGCGGCCAGGCGATGACCGACGTCATCTTTGCCGGTTCCAAAAACCGCCGCGCTGGCGCACAGGCGAGCGTCACCCTCAACTTCGACAACAGCGACGGCAAAGCGGGCGGGGCATTTGCCGAATACGCCGAACTCAACATCACGCGCAAAGTGCAGAGCGACGGCCAGTCGCAATACAGCATCAACGGCAAGCGCGTCCGCCGCCGCGACATCGTCGAACTCCTACAAGGCACCGGCGTCGGCGCGCGCAGCTACGCCGTCATCGAACAAGGCATGATCAGCCGCATCATCGAAGCCAAGCCCGAAGAACTGCGCGTCTTCATCGAAGAAGCGGCGGGCATCGCCCTCTACAAAACGCGGCGCAAAGAAAGCGAAGCGCGCATGAGTGACGTGCGCGACCACCTCACCCGCCACGACGACCGCCTGCACCAACTGGGCAAACAGCGCGACAAACTCGCGCAAGAAGCCGAAACCGCCAAAACCTGGCGGGCGCTGCAAGCCCAAGTCCAAGCCGCCAGCCACCAACTGCAAAGCTGGCAATACCACCAACTGCACCGCCAGCACGAAGCCGCACAAGAACAATACAGCCGCGACCGCGCCGCACTGAACGACCTCTTTGCCCACAGCGGCATCGACGAAGCCCACCTCGCCGCGCTCGAAGAGAACCTCGCCGCCGCCAAAGCCGCGCACCACGCCGCCGAAAACGAAGCACTACAAAGCGCCGCCCGCCTTGCCCAACTGCGACGCGAACTCGAACAAGGCCGCCAACAACAACAACACCTCGCGCAAAACGCGCGCGAACAACAAACCCGCCTCGCCCGCCTTGCCCAACAACACGACGAAGACCACGAACAGGCGGCGCAGCACCAGGCCGAAATCAGCCGCCTGCAAGCCGAACTCGCCGAGAGCGCCGCCGCGCTGGACGCCGCCCGCCTTGCCGCCGAAGAAACGCGCGCCGCCGCCGAAAGCCAGCGGCACCAACTGGACGCGCAGCGCGAACACCGCCACCACGCCGAAAACCGCCACTACAGCGCCGCGCACCGCCTCAGCGAAGCCCAAACCCAACTCGACCGCCTCGAACAACGCCTTGCCGCCACCGCAGCGCCTGCCGACGACAGCGACGACCTCGAACAAGAGACCCTGCAAGCCCAACACGACACCCTCGCCGAAACCCTGCTTGCCTGCGAAGACAGCGTCGCGCAAACCGCCGCCGCCCTCGCCGCCGCGCAACAACAACACGACCACCTCCAAACCCAAACCCGCGCCGCGCAAACCCGCGCCGCCGGACAACAAGCCGCCCTTGCCGCCCTACAAAAACACCAAAACGCGCCGCCCGAACAACCGCCCGAACTCGCCGCCGCGCCGCAACTGCTTGACCATTTGCACGTCGCGCCAGAGTGGCAAACCGCCCTCAGCCGCTACCTCGGCGCACGCCTGCACGCCGCCCTCGGCGAAGAACACTGGCAAACCGCGCTCGCCCACCAAAGCGCGCAACTGGCGCGCGGCAGCGTCCCCGCCGCCTGGCAGGTGCACATCCAGAGCGACGCCGACCTCCACCCCTGGCTCGGCGCACTCCAGCCACTTGCCGCACACGACGCCGACATCGCCCGCGACCAACTCGCCCCCGGCGTGCAGTACCTCACCCTCGACGGCAGCGTCATCAGCGACAACAGCGTGCAACCAGCGGCAAGCGGCGACGACCAACTGGCGCGACAACAACAAATCCACGACCTCGAAGCCGAATTACAAGAAAGCGAAACCACGCTACAAACCCTCGAAACCGCCCTCGAAAGCGCTGCCGACAACCTCGCCCGCGCGCGCGCGGCAGACGAGGCGACCCGCCGCCAACAACAACAAAGCGCACAACAACAACGCGACCTCGCACACCGCCTCGCCCTGCTTGCGCAACAAACCGCGCACCGCGCGCAACTGCGCGCACAACAACAGCGCGCCGCCGAAGCGCTTGCCGAAGACATCGCCGCCGCCCGCCGCCAACAACAACAGGCGCAAGAAGAAGCAACACAGGCCGCCGCCGCCCTTGCCGCCTTGCCGCCGGTGAGCGCCTTAGAAAGCGCCTTCCGCGCCGCGCACGACGCCTACCAACAGGCAGACGCCGCTTGGCAACAACAACAAAACGCACAGCGCGCTAGTGAAGCGGCGCTTGAGCAGCACCGCGCCCACCTCGTTGTCGGCGACAAACAGGCGCAGCGCCTCGCCGCCGAACGCCTTGAAGCGGAAGAAACCCTCGCCGCCCTACAAGAACAAAGCGAAACCCTCGCGCTTGAGCTTGAAGAAAAACACTTAAGCCACGAAACGCGCGAAGAAGAACACCAACAATACGAACAGCGGCGGGCGCAGGCGGCGCGTGCGGTTGAAGAACAGGCGCACCACCTGCACCGTGAACAAGAAGCGCTGCGCGAACGCCAGCACCAGCGCGCCCTTGCCGAAGCGCGCCTTAACCACCACCAAGAAAACCTCGCGCAAATCCAGCAGCAGTTGCAGCGCATCACCGCCGAACTCCTCAGCGAAGGGCGCGAACCGCTTGCCATTGACGACGACAACCCGCCGGACGAAGCGGCGCTTACCGCCGACATCCGCGCATACAAACAGCGCATGGAAGCGCTGGGCGCGGTCAACCTCGCTGCCATTGCCGACTACGACAGCGCCGTCGCCGAATACCAGCACCTCGACGAACAATGCCGCGACCTGCGCCAAACCCTCGAACTGCTCGAAGAAGCCATCGCCAAACTGGACAACGAAACGCGCAGCCGCCTGCAAGACACCCTCGAAATCGTCAACCGCCACTTCGCCAGCCTCTTTCCGCTCCTGTTCCGGGGCGGCGAAGCCGCACTCGCCTGGACCGAAGGCGACATCCTGGAGGCGGGCATCACCATCGCCGTGCGCCCGCCGGGGAAAAAAGTCAAAAACCTGAGCGTCCTCTCCGGCGGCGAAAAAGCGCTGACCGCCCTCGCGCTCGTCTTCGCCCTGTTCCGCCTCAATCCCGCGCCGTTTTGCCTCTTGGACGAAGTCGATGCGCCGCTGGACGACGCCAATGTCGGCCGCCTAAGCGCGCTCCTGCGGGAAATGGCGGGGCAGACCCAATTCATCGTCATCACCCACCGCAAACGCACCATGCAAACCTGCGACCAACTGATTGGCGTCACCATGAGCGAACCGGGCGTCTCCCGCCTCGTCGCGGTGCAATTCGGTGATTAAGCAGGGTGGGCTTGCCCCACCGCCGCAACACCATCGCCATAACCCGGATGCTGCGCGTAGTCATAGGGGCGACCCGGCGCACTATTAATGAAAAACCGGGCGCGATGCCCGGTCTATTTTTTGCTGAAAAACCGCCGCGTCAGCCAGTCGCCGAGGCGTGGGGCGAGCGGATAGAGGCGGGCGGCGGTTTCCATCAGCCGCGGGCGGTTGATGTCGCGCACGCGGCGATTGAAGGCGGCACAGATGGTCGCGGCGAGCGCGTCGGCATCGGTCAGCCAGAAGCGGCCCAGCGCCTGCTGGTAGGCGCCATCCGGATCGGCGTGGTCGAAGAAGGCAGTCAGCATCGGCCCGGGATTGACGCTGGTGACAAAGACGCCGCTGCCCGCCAGCTCCAGGCGCAGGGCGTTGCTGTAGCCGAGCAGGGCGTGTTTGCTCGCGGCGTAGGCGGCAGTCTTCGGCGTGGCGATTTTGCCCGCCTGCGAGATGATGTTGATAATGTGGCCGTGGCCGCGCGCCACCATCGCCGGTGCCAGCGCGTGGATGAGCTGGATGGGGGCGAGGGTGTTGAGGCGCAGCATCGCCGCCGTTTCGCCGTCGGTCGTCTCCAGCGCGGGTTTGAACAGACCACTGCCCGCGTTGTTAATCAGAATGTCGGGCGGCGGCAGGGTCGGCAGCCATTGGGCAACGGCGTCGGCATCGGCGAGGTCCAGCGGGTGCAGGGTGATGCTTGCGGCGCGGTCGCAGGTAGCGGCAGTTTGCGCGAGGGCGTCGCGGCGGCGGGCGACGAGGTGGAGGTGATGGCCGCAGGCGGCGGCATGGCGGGCGATGGCGCCGCCGAGGCCGGAGCTGGCGCCGGTGATGAGTAGGGTTTGCGGGTTCATGGGGCGGTCTGGTGGGGGTTCGGCGCGAGTGTGCCGACGGCGCTGCGGGCTGTCAAGCGAGGCGCAGGCTGGTTGGGCGCGTCTTGCCGCTCGTGCTGCGGTGGATTTCGCGGAAGCCCAGCGCTTGCCAGAAGGCGGCCAGCTCCTCGCTGTGGCCGTAGCTGACGCCGAGTGGTTCGGCGAGGTCGGCGCGGGCGCGGGCAATCAGCGCGGCGGCGATGCCCTGGCGGCGGTGCGCAGCGTGGACGGCGATGCGGCTGACGCGGGCGAGCGGGCGGTTGTACGCCGGGTTTTGCGTGCGGACGAGCAGTTGTTGCAGCAGCAGGCGGCCTTGCGGGCGGCGTTCGCCGCGCATGACGGCGTTAGCGAGGTCGGGCGGCAGCGGCGTTTCGTGGCGGATGTGCAGCACGCCCGCGACTTGCGCGCCGGTTGTCGCGATGTAGAGGCTTTGCCCGGGCAGGTCGAGCAGTTGTTTGAGATCGTCCGGGCTAGTGCGGTAATGCGCTTGGTGCAGCAGGCTGTAGATGGCGCGCAGGAGCGTTTCGTCAGCGGCGCGTTCGTCGCGGCTGACGCGGCGGAGGGTCGCGGGCGCGGGCGGCGTTGCCGTTTCCGGGTGGAGGAGGAAGGCGTTTTCCAGGATTTGTTCGAGCGGGTCGTGGTGCGCGTGGCGCAGCGCTTGCTGGTGGCGATAGACGCGGGCGGCGTCGCGCGCGGTGAGCGCGGGCAGGACGTGCAGGCTGAAGGCGCGACCATGGCCTTCGTAGCCGTCTTCGGTGGCGGCCACGGTGTAGGCGGGGTAATGCGCGGTGAGGGCAAGCAGTTGCGCGGGCGGGATGCTGGCGGCTTCGTCAATGACCAGATGCGCAGCAGGCGGCAGGCGGTTCAAGGCATCGTCCGGCGGCAGAAAAATGCAGTTCGTGCAATCGGGCAGGAGCGCACGCAGGCGTTCGAGGTTGCTGCGAAAGGGGGTGACAACCAGCACGCGCACGCCGCCGAGCCAGCGGATTTTTGCCGCCAGCCGCGTGGTTTTGCCACGGCCACGGCGGCCAAGGATGATTTGCGGCTGGTGGCGGTGTTCGATGGTATCCGGCGGCGGCGCGGTTTCCGCTGCGCCGGTTTCCGCAATCAGGCGGCGCAGGCGGGTATTGAAATGGTCGCGGCAGGCGGCGAGCGGTTCGCCGTAGTCGAGCAGGCGGCGGTGGTCGGGGTCGCCGTAGGGATAGTGTTCGGGCAGATAGAGGCGAGCATCGTGGCCGTCGCCGAGGGTGGCAGCGAGGGCGGCGAAGGCGTTGGGCTGGAGGCCGCCGCTGGCGTCCCAGTCGAGACGGTCGCGCGTCTGGCCGAGGTAACGGCGGTAGTCGCGCGAGGCGAGGTCGCGGCCAAAGACATGGCTGGCGGGCAGGGCGGCGGGGGGAACAAGGAGGAGGCGGCGCATGGTGCGGTTCGGCTGGCGGGGCATTGGTGGTCGCCGTCATATTGGATTGTTGTTGGCGATGGGGCAAGCCCCGCCCCGCGTTTATGAAGCAAGGTCGGTGCAATAGCCGACCTTTGGGAGTGGGCAGGTTGGGTTAGGGGGCTCTAGGCGCTGTTTACAATTGGCCATAACATGATGATTTCATTCGCAGGTTTGGTTAAGGCCTGTTTACCATTCAGCCGTAAACACGCCCAAGCCAATGCGGTTGCGTGGCGACGATTTTGTGAGCTACATCATTAGTTTGTAGGGTGTGTGCCG
>NZ_DBHKZK010000069.1:0-35946 GCF_057314735.1 Cardiobacterium sp. | reverse complement strand
TACAGCCAATTTTGGAAGCAATCGCCTGGATGGCAGACCAGTCGGAAGGATGCTGCGCGCGGATTTCTTCGAGTAGCCGGATGGCACGTTTGCGCACTTCGGGGGTGTATTTTGGGGGTGCTGTTTTTTCTTCATGGGGATATCCTCTCACAGATAGGGTTCCCTCCTAATTTCTTGGGGCGGTTCAGCGCCGGAGCATTTGACGGCCCCATGGTTGAAAGCTACCCCGACGGCACACCCAAAAGCATCACCAACTACCGCAACGGCGAGATGGCAGGAAAGCACCCACTACTACCCGAACGGCGCCATCGAGACCGTCATGCCCCACCGAAACGACGAAATATACGATATCGTCGAGCACTACTACCCAAACGGCACGCTGGAATACGAAATACCCTTTTGCAGCCAACCGCGCGGTGCAGCGAAAAAAAAACGGCGGAACCGTTGAACGACGTCTGGTGCGCGGCGTCGCGCGAATTACAGCGCGCTCTGTTCGCTGTGAAAGACGAAATGCTCGCGGATATGCGAGTGGACGAAATAGAAGCTGTGGTCGTAGCGCGGGTGCCAGTTAATCCAGATTTCACTGCGGGCGATGCGATTGGCGACGGTCGCCTCAAGCAGATTGGGGCGGGTTTTGTTGCCAGGATGGTCGTCGTGCTGCCCTACCCGGTAACAAAAAACCGCCCCGGAGGGCAGTTTTTTGCAATTGCGCACGTCGGGCGGTTATTTAATCCGTCCTGGCCGGGCGTGGTAGCCGTGGTAGGCGTCTTCGAGGATTTCTTTCATGTCGCTGACTACCGCGAGGCGCGGGTTGGCAGGCGAGCATTGGTCTTCGTAGGCGAGGTAGGCGATTTCTTCGGCGGCGGCCATCCACGCGGCTTCGTCGATGCCCTGTTCGCGGAAGTTCATCTTGATGCCGACGCGCTCGCCGAGGTCGTACACCGCGCGGGCGAAGCTCTCGACCGCTTCTTCCGGCGTCGCTGCTGGCAGGCCGAGCAAGCGGGCGATGTCCTGGTATTTTTCGTCGGCGCGGTAGTAGTTGTATTTCGGCCAGGTCGCGGTTTTCGCAGGGCGTGTGCCGTTGTAGCGGATGATGTAGGGCAGCAGGATGGCGTTGGTGCGGCCATGCACGGTGTGGAAGATGCCGCCGATTTTGTGCGCGAGCGAGTGCGAGATGCCGAGGAAGGCGTTGGCAAAGGCCATGCCCGCCATCGTCGAGGCGTTGTGCATTTTTTCGCGCGATTCAAAGTCGGCGGTTTTTACCGAGTGTTCGAGGTGCTGGAAGACGATTTTGATGGCTTGCAGCGCGAGGCCGTCGGTGTAGTCGTTGGCGAGCGTGGAGACGTAGGCTTCTACCGCGTGGGTGAGCACGTCCATGCCGGTGTCGGCGGCGACGTGCGCCGGCACGGTCATGACGAAGGCGGGGTCAACGATGGCGACGCTGGGGGTGAGCGAGTAGTCGGCCAGCGGGTATTTGCGGTTGTGCTCTTTGTCGGAGATGACCGCGAACGGCGTCACTTCCGAGCCGGTGCCGGAGGTGGTCGGGATGCCGACGTATTTGGCTTTTTCGCCCAGTTCGGGGAATTTGAAGGCGCGTTTGCGGATGTCCATGAATTTTTGCACGAGGTCGCGGAAATCAATTTGCGGTTGTTCGTAAAACATCCACATGACTTTTGCCGTATCCATTACCGAACCGCCGCCAAGGGCGATGATGGTGTCCGGCGCGAAACTTTTCATGATTTCGGCACCGCGGCGCACGGTGGTGATATCCGGGTCGGGTTCGACGTCGGCAAAGACGGTATAGACGACTTCGTTGCGGCGCAGGTGCAATTGTTCGATGACGCGCTGGAGGAAGCCGAATCGTGCGCCGCCTGGCGAATATCGGCGGTTTTTTCGACATACGCCGGGACGTTGCCCGCGCCGACACCGAGCGCCGGTTTGCCGCAGGAATAAGCGGCGCGCACCATCGCGTTGCCGCCGGTGGCGAGAATGGTGGCGACACCGTCGTGGTTCATCAGCGCCTGCGTCGCTTCCATCGACGGCTTTTCAATCCACTGGATGCAGTGCTTCGGCGCGCCCGCGGCGACGGCGGCGTCATAGACCACCTGCGCCGCGTGCTTCGAGCTTTCCTGCGCCGAGGGGTGGAAGGCGAAGACAATCGGGTTGCGCGTCTTCAGCGCAATCAGCGATTTGAAAATGGCGGTTGAAGTTGGGTTGGTGGTCGGGGTAATGCCGCAGACGACGCCGACCGGCTCGGCAATCAGCGTCAGCCCGCTCACTTCATCCTCACTAATCACGCCGACCGTCTTGGTGTGGCGCATATTGTTGACAACGTGCTCGCAGGCGAACAGGTTTTTCGTCGCCTTGTCCTCAAACACGCCGCGCTGCGTCTCGTCAAAAGCGTGCTTGGCAAGGACGCCGTGCTGGTCAAGCGCCGCCACCGAGGCCTTGGCAACGATGTAATCGACCTGTTCCTGATTCAGTTCCCGGAATTCCTCCAGGGCTTTCAAGGCATTGCGCACCAGCGCATCCACTTGCGCCGCCGCTTCGGCCTGTTTGTCGGTCATGGGTTCCGCCATATTGGGTCTCCTTGAGTCATGGTTGCAGAATGAACCACATGACCTATGTCATGCAGTTTCCCCGGCGCATTTCATAAAAAATTTATATCAATTGCGATGGGAAATCGCCCCGCGTCGCGCACCATGCGTGCGGGATTTTGAACAGGTTTTTAGTCTTTCAGCCGCATTTCTGCCGCGCGGGCGTGGGCAGTGAGGCCTTCGCCACGCGCGAGGATGCTTGCGGGTTTACCCAGTTTCTGCGCGCCTGCCGCCGAGACTTGTATCAGGCTGCTGCGTTTCTGGAAGTCGTAGGTGCCCAGTGGCGAGGCGTAGCGGGCGCTGCGGCTGGTCGGCAGGACGTGGTTCGGCCCGGCGCAGTAGTCGCCGAGGCTTTCGCTGGTGTAGCCGCCCATGAAGATGGCGCCCGCGTGGCGGATTTTTCTCGCCCAGGTTTCGGGTTCGGCAACGGACAGTTCGAGGTGTTCGGGCGCAATCTGGTTGGCGATGGCGCAGGCGTCGTCCAGGTCTTGCGCCAGTATCATCGCGCCACGGTTGGTGAGCGAGGCTTCGATGATGGCGCGGCGTGGCATATCGTTTATCAGGCGCTGCATCGCGGCTTCGACGTCGTCAAGGTAGCGCTGCGAGGGGCTGATGAGGATGGCCTGGGCGATTTCGTCGTGTTCGGCCTGGCTGAAGAGATCCATAGCCACCCAGTCGGCGGGCGTGCTGCCGTCGGCGATGACAAGGATTTCCGAGGGGCCTGCAATCATGTCGATGCCGACCACGCCAAAGACGCGGCGTTTGGCGGCGGCGACGTAGGCGTTGCCAGGGCCGGTGATTTTATCGACAGCGGGCACGCTTTCGGTGCCGTAGGCGAGGGCGGCGATGGCCTGTGCGCCGCCAATGGTGAATATTTTGTTGACGCCCGCGATGTGGGCGGCGGCAAGAACGATGTCGTTGCGCTCGCCGCGCGGGGTCGGCACGACCATGATGATTTCTGCCACGCCGGCGACGTGCGCGGGCATGGCGTTCATGATGACGGAGCTGGGGTAGGCGGCCTTGCCGCCGGGGACGTAGATGCCGACGCGGTCGAGCGGGGTGATTTGTTGGCCGAGCAGGGTGCCGTCTGCGTCGGTGTAGTGCCAGCTTTCCTGTTTTTGGCGGCGGTGGTAGTCCTCAACGCGCGCGGCGGCGGTTTGCAGGGCGTCGCGTGTTGCGGCGGGCAGGCGGGCGAGGGCTTGTTGCAGGTCGTCCTGGCTGAGTGTGAGTTCTGCCATGCTGCGCGCGTTGGTGCCATCAAAGCGGTTGGTGTATTCGAGCAGCGCCGCGTCGCCACGCTGGCGCACATCGGCGCAGATGTTGGCGACGGCGCGTTCTACCGCAGGGTCTTGTGCATTTTCAAAGGCAAGCAGTGCGGCGAGTGCTTGCGGAAAGTCGGTGTCGCGTGAGTTGAGTTTTTTCATGGGATGTCTCGTAAACGGGTGAACGCCGCATTATAGCGGGCGCGGGCGCCGGTTTTGCCGCTTTGGCCGGGTTCTTGGGGGTTATTCAGCTTTCTTTGTCCGCTTTGTAAATAAATCTGTCAATCCGCTGCTTTCCCGCTACACTCTCTCCCGTTATATGAAGTATTGAGGAGTTTTCATCATGAATCCCGTTGTTCTTGCCGTCGGCCTGATGCTCATTTTGTCGATGGCGCGCGTGCACGTTGTTTTTAGCCTCATCATCAGCGCCTTTATCGGCGGCATGGTTGCCGATATTCCGGCGGAGACCATCCTCGCCGCGTTCCCGGATGCGGGGGCGACCACGCCCGATGCCATTCTCAAGCTGAAGTATCTGGTCAAGGTGTTTGAGGAGGGCATCGCCGACGGCACGACGACCGCGTTGTCGTATGCGGTGTTGGGCGCGTTTGCCGTCGCCATTTCTTATTCCGGGCTGTCGCAGGCGATGGCCAATGTTATCGTCGCCCGCGCGCAGCACGGCAAGGGGGGCGGCATCAAATGGCTGATTATCATCGCCCTCTTGGCGATGAGCATCATGAGCCAGAACCTCGTGCCGATTCACATCGCTTTCATCCCGCTGATTGTGCCGCCGCTGCTGGTGGTGATGAACCGTCTTCGCCTTGACCGCCGGATGCTCACCTGTGTGATTACCTTCGGGCTGGTGTGTACTTATATGTTTGTACCCTATGGCTTTGGCGATATTTATCTCAACAAGATTTTGATGGCCAATATCGACAAGTTCGGCAAACCGGTCGGCATGGACGTCAGCGGCGTCAGCATCTATCAGGCGATGGCCATTCCGGCGCTCGGCATGGTTGCGGGGCTGGCCATTGCCGTCTTCTACAGCTACCGCAAGCCGCGCGATTATCAGGATTTGCCGGTGGAAGGCGCGGCGGAACAGATAGAAGTCAAGCCGCTCAACATCATCATTGGTCTCACTGCCGTCATCGCCGCTTTCCTCGTGCAGAAATACAGCGGTTCGCTCATCCTTGCCGGTCTCACCGGCTTTGCCATTTTCATGGTGACGCACGTCATTCACTGGCAGCAGGCCGATACCGTGTTTAACAACGGCATCCGCCTGATGAGCATGATCGCCTTCATCATCATCACCTCCAACGGCTTTGCCGCCATCATGAATGCGACAGGCGGCATTGAGCCGCTGGTGCGCGACAGCGTCGCCTTCTTTGGCGACAACCGCTCGCTGGTGGTGCTGGTCATGCTGGTGGTTGGCCTGCTGGTGACAATGGGCATCGGCAGCTCGTTTTCTACCCTGCCGATCATCGCCGCCATCTATGTACCTATCTGCGCGCGCATGGGCTTCTCGCCGCTGGCGACCGTCGCCATCATCGGCACTGCGGGCGTTCTCGGCGATGCGGGCGCACCCGCCTCCGATACCATCCTCGGCTCGACGATGGGATTCAATGCTGACGGCCAGCACAATCACATTAAAGATTCCGTCATCCCGACCTTCATTCACTACAACATCCCGCTGCTCATCGCAGGCTGGATTGCCGCGCTAGTACTGTGAGCCGGCCTGCTGGAAACGCCGCGGATGCGGCGTTTTTTTCTGCGCTGCCCGCTATAATCGCCGCCGAACCCGCACCCGGAATCCGCCATGACCCTCGAACTGCTCGCATCACACACCAGCTTCAGCGGTGAACAGCACCTCTACCGCCATTACGCCGAAACCCTGCATCGTCCGCTCGAACTCGCCATCTACCTGCCGCTCTCCGCGCTCGGCAAAGCGCGCCCCTGCGACGTGCTCTATTACCTGCCGGGGCTGCAAACCAACGCCCGCCTCGTCGCCAGCCAAAGCGACTACCAGCGCTACGCCAACCGCTACGACACCATCCTCGTCATTCCCGACCTGTTTAACGTCTATCAGGGCGACGACATCGCCCGCACCGGCCAGTACGCGCGCGAACACACGGCGCTTGCCGCTTATCTGCAAGACGAACTGCCCGCCGTCCTCGCCGCGCATTTCGCGCTCAAGCCCGGTCGCGGCATCATGGGCTACGGTTTCGGCGGCACGCTCGCCATCTATCACGCGCGCACGCACCCCGGCAGCTACCACAGCGCCTCGGCGCTGGCGCCGTGGCTCGCCTTCATGGGTACGCCGTGGGGCGACGAACACCTCGCGCGCTTCAACCTGCCGCAACATTTCGACCCGAACGACTGGTACGCCGCGCACCCGGATGCGCCGCCGCTACCGCTATGGATTGACCAGGGCAGCGACGACGACCATCTCGGCAGCAAAATCCGCCTCGATTTGTTTGAGGCGACCGTCGCCACTCGCATCGCCCGCGGTGAAATCTGGATTAACTGGCACCCGCGCTACGACCACAGCTTCTATTTCGTCCACTCGCATATCCGCGAGCATTTCGTCTTTCACAGCGAACAGAGCGCGCGGTAATTCGCGCGACGCCACGCTCCAGGCGTCGTTCAACGGTTCCGCCGGGATTTTCTCGCCGCGCCGTGCGGTTGGCTGCCGGGGGCGATTTCCTGCACGCTCTCGATGTCGCCGTTGGCGTCAAAGCGGGATGGTGCGCCGAGGCGCACCCTATGGCGGATTCTGTGCGTAGTCAACAGTGTTCCCCAACCCGTCGGTTGGGGTGGGTCTTGACCCACCATCACGAAGCGCCCGGATGCAATGGTGGGGCAAGCCCCACCCTACAATTCTCTCCATGCCGCCGAATTGCCCTAACGAAAGGTGACAACGGTATCGCGGGTGAAAAGCTGCCGCAGGCGCTGCGCCGGGTCGTTGAGGTAATAGCTCCGGTCATGCACGGGGTCAATCACCAGCCAATGCCTGCCGGAGCGGTGCATGATGAGCGCACGCGCGGCGATGAAGCGGCCATCCCGGAACAGGGCGAAGCCGTAGCTGATGTCGGTGCGGGTCAGCGAGAGTTTTTCCCTGAGCGGCGTCATCGGCAGCGCGGCGATGTCCGGCGGCAGCACCGGGGCGGTTTGCGGCTTCAGCCGGGCCAACCCTGGCCGGAGCAGCTCCCACGGCGCGAGATGCGGCAGCGGGCCGAAGCAGCGCATGGAAACGGCGCCCGGCCGGTCAAAAATATCGTCTTTGACAAAGGCGCGCTCGCGGGTATCCATCTGGTTGGCGGCCTGCCACACATCCGGCGGCAACAGCGGCACGGTATCGCCGCCTGCGTATGGCGCCAGCATCGCCAGCGTCATCTCGCGTTCGCCTTGCAGATAGCCGCCCGCCGCCTGTTCCTTGCCCGCAATGAGCTGCTCCGCCTGACAGGGGAAGGCCATTTCTTCCCGCCACTGGCAATCGCTTGTTTGCCGTTCGTCCATCGTGCGCAGGTCTTCCTCGCTCAGGGGAAAGAAAGTGCCATCCGGCGCCTGATAGCGGATGTCCGCATAACCGGGCTCGATTTGCCGCTGGTAGAGCGCGCGCAGGCGCAGGCGCGCCACGGCCATCCGCTCCCGCTCCGCCTCGCTGTAATCCTGGGGTTTGCGCTCGTCGCGCAGCGCGGAAAACGCATTTTTCACCGCATCGTTCTTGTCGGCCTCGCTGACCACGACCGGCACTTCATCCCAGGGAAGCAGCGGCGCGGCGGGCGATGCGAGCAGGCGTGCGAGCGTGCCGCCGGGGTCGGTGAGGCGGTAAGCGGTGCGGGCGGGCGGCAGGAAGACGAACCAGCCGCCGTCACCGACTTTTTGCAGGGCGATAGTGGCGATGGGGCGCAGGTCTTTGCGCAACCGCAGCGCATAACCGGCGCGGTCATGCGGCGGCGGCGCAACCGGCGTCAGCGGCAGCGCGGCGATTTGCCGCAACCATTGCCGTTGCCCGGCGACGATAACGGTGCCGTGCCGTTTGTCCATCTGCGCCGCCGCAACGGGCGTGTCCGCAGCGATGATTTCAATGTTGTTGACGTGCCGCAGCAACGCTTCCGGGACGAGGCGGCGCGGGCTGTTGCCCGCCTCAGGCGGCAGCACATGAATGTCCACGGCGGGCAGGACGGGGAAAAACGGCAGGCGGGCGCCATCAACGGTTTCCGCGCGGACGGCGGCACAGACGAGGGCGGTCAGGAGGAGGGTTTTGTGCATGGCGATTCCGGGTGATGTCATCAGATTTATGGCAATGCTCCCAAAGTGCTGTACCAGGCGCAACACCGTATGAGGCTTTCGGTGGATGGCTATACATACACCTTCCCCGCTATCCTGTATGTAAAATGTCGCCCCTCAACCCCAACCGGAGAACCTCATGGCGCAATTTGGCAACGACTACCTCGCGGGCTGCCACCCGGCGATTCTCGACGCGCTCGCCGCGACCAACCTCGAACAATCCGTCGGCTACGGCCTCGACCCTTACTGCGACGCCGCGCGGGCAACCATCCGCGCACTCATCGGCGATGAGGCGGCGGACGTGCATTTTCTCGTCGGCGGCACGCAGGCCAATGCCACCGTCATCGCCAGCATCCTCCGCCCGTGGCAGGGGGTGATTGCCGCCGACTGCGGCCACATTGCCACCCATGAAACCGGCGCGGTGGAAGCGCACGGCCACAAGGTGCTGACCCTGCCCGGAGCAGACGGCAAGCTCGATGCGGCGCAGTTGCGCGATTTCATGGAAAGCTACTGGCAGGCAAGCGGCATCAAGGAGCATATCGTGCAGCCGGGGATGGTTTACCTGTCGCAGCCGACCGAACTCGGCACCGTTTACAGCCGCGCGGAGCTGGCCGCCATCGCGCAAACCTGCCGCCATTACCGCCTGCCGCTGTTTGTTGACGGCGCGCGCCTCGGCTACGCCCTCGCCCCCGGCGTCAGCGACGTGTCGCTGCCCGACCTCGCCGCGCTCTGCGACGCCTTCACCATCGGCGGTACCAAGTGCGGCGCGCTGTTTGGCGAAGCGGTCATCATCAGCAACGACCTTTATAAAGAACACTTCCGCGCGATGATGAAACGCGGCGGCGGCCTGCTCGCCAAAGGGCGACTGCTCGGCATCCAGTTTGAGGTGCTGCTGCGCGACGGCCTCTACCAGCGCATCTGCGCGGCGGCGATTGGCTACGCGCGCGACATCCGCGCCGCCTTTGCCGCCCAAGGCGTGGAATTCTACGGGGCATCGTCCACCAACCAGCAATTCCCCATTCTGGCGCGCGAACAGGCCGATTATTTCCGGCGCGCATTTGGTTTTGCCTACTGGCAGGCGCATGGCGACCGCCACGTCGTGCGCTACTGCACCAGTTGGGCGACCACAGCGGCGGAGGTGCGCGAGTTGATTGCCGCCATTGCCCCCAAATAATGCCCCTGTTGCCCGCCCGCACAGCCCTGTCCTAGCCACCCGGAATCTCGCCCATGAATACCGACAACCTGTCGCCTTTACATAAAATTATCTTTTCCGCACTGTACAGCATTCTCGTCATCTATATTTGCACCTGCTTTGAACCCCAATTTTTCATCATTGACGATGCCATTAACGAAATGCTCGGTTCATTTACCCAATATGGCAAACGCTGGAGCAGCGGGCTGGTACCGCTGATTGTAGAAAGTATGTATTTGGGCGGCAATTCGGTTATCGAGCTGGATCGGGGACTGTTCCTGCCGCAGAATATTATTGCCAGCATTTTGGCATACAAGACACACAATTTGCAGCTCACCAGCCTGTTTATGGCATTCTGCAATCTTTTCCTGATTACCCTCTCCGCCACTACCATCGCCGAACATTTCCGTCTTAGTCGGCCTTACACCTTGCTTTTTGCCGCCTTTGTCGCCATCAATCCCGTCTTTCTCTACCAATATGCCCCCGGCTGGTGGAATGCGGCCAATGGTCAGGCCTGGGCAACTGCCGCCATTGCCACATTCCTGCTCGCCAAAACGCGATTTTCGCCCATAGCCCTGTTGCTGCATTTCCTTTCCGTCTGCTGTTTGCTGGCATCCGGCTGGCCGCACGGCGTCATTGGTTATGCCACCTTCGCCCTGCTCATACTGATTACGGAAGGGTTCAAAGCTGAGAGCCGCCTGGGCAACGGCATGGTCGTGCTGGTCAATATCCTGGCGCTATTGATGGCCGTACCCATCTATTCGGAATACCTTTATTCGGCAACGATGATAGAGCGCGTTTCCGAGATTTACAATACAGACAATTTCCTCCGTCCGACACTTTCGAGCATTGTATTTGGCTTTAATCCGACGTTCTATGATTTTATCCATTACTTTAATGGCTACCGGCTGTTAAGCATTCCGGTTGGATTTTCTGTCATTTTCCTGCCGCTGGCGCTTTGCTTCAGGGATGGCAAGACGCTTTGGCAAAAAGATTCAACCACACAGCTGCTGGCAGCAATGCTCCTGTGTTACTTCCTGCTGACACAAATGCCCTCCCAGTTTGGCCCGTTGCGCTGGCCGTTCCGGCTGCTGCCCTTTCTCAGCATGGCAACCGGGCTGCTGGTGTGCCATGTGCTGGACAAGGGCAACCCCGTGCGCCATTTCCAACCCTATTTGCTGACCATATTGGTCTCTTTCCTCATCGCCCTTTTCACCTCAGTCGGATTCAAGGAGCACCTGCCTTATGTGCAGCTTTCTTGCTTGCTACTGTTTTTAATCCTACCGTTTGTCTTTGACTTTCTGGAAAAACGGCAACCGTATTTGCTGCTCACTTTTCCCGTGGTGGTGCTGCTCGTGATGCTCTCTGGACAACCCACATTGGGCAGGGAATACGTTTCTTTCACCACACCGCCAGAGCGCATTGCGATAAATCCGCGTATCAATCTGGATGGTCATATGCTTTCGCTGACCGGCATTTTTGATGATGCCAACCGGCTGGACAAATTAATGTCTGCCCAGTTTGGCTTTTATGACATCAAATCGGTGAATGGTTACGTTCCGGTGGGCAATATCTATCTGCAAAAAGTTTTCCCTTACCATTCTACCCACGGTTTATTTGAAGCGGAGCCGTCATTGGATCATATCCTGCATACCCGACAATACGGCGCCTGCCTGGCCAGGCTGATGCAGATCAGTACCATCTCCATGGAAAAAACCCAATTCAAAAAATACAAATCTGCCTTGCTCGCCTGCGGCTATCGCGAAACGATATTTGTTGAAGATGAACGGGTATTTGTTTCCATGCCCTTTGCGGAAACCGCCACCTGGAAACATCATCAGCCCTTTGTGTTCCCTGCGGATATCGCCATCGAAACGGTGCGCCATACCAACAATAAAGATTTAATCAAATTGCCCGCCCATGACGACCGGGAAATCGTCCTCATTTTTCCACGGGTGTGGTGGCATGGCTATTACGCCAAAATCAATGGCATCTATTTGCCCGTCGAGCAGGATGACAGTGGCGTATTGACAAAAGTAACCGTGCCGCCGATGGGCGAGGGAATACTCAAATTGAATTACTTTCCTTATACCTGGCGCTTCGTCTGGTGGTGTCCGCTGCTTGCCCTGTTGGGGATGGGCCTGATTGGCGCGGGCGCAAAAAAATGGCGCGGCAAAAAAAGACTTTTTGCGTCCTGATAACGGCATGGCATCCAAACACGAAATCTTTGTGAGGAAATGCGAGGATTTGCGTGAGGTTTGATGTTCATCAAGCCGCCGGAATGAAGGTCTTGTTAGAATGCCCCCACTCCAATAAAGGCAATAATCAAGTGGGGAAATCATGAGACAGTTAGCTTTCGCCAGCACTTTGTTGCGGCGTCTCGCGGTAGCGACGGTGGTCGCTGCCGCATTATTTTTTGTGCAGTCCGCGCTGGCGGCGCCAATGCCGACGGCGAAGGAGCTTCGCGCGGCGCTGTTTCATAGCGATGGCTCCTTGCAGGAGTTCACCGGCAAGGTACCGGCGACCGAGTTTTTCCCCGATGCCACCGGCTACGGCACGATTCAGGACAATCCGCCCATCGTGCCGGTGCTCAAGGGCGAGGAAGTGCTCGGCTATGTTTTCCTGAACTCAAATTATGTGCCGTCCGGCGGTTATTCCGGCAAGCCGATTCATATCATGATTGCGGTGGACAAGGATTTCACCATTAAAAAGGCGAAGCTGGTCAAGCATTCGGAGCCGATTGTGCTGATTGGTATTCCGGTGGAAAAGGTCAATGCTTATATTGATGCCTATTCCGGGCGCAATTATCCGCGCGATGGCATGAATCAGGAGGCGCCGGATGTCATTAGCGGCGCGACGGTAACGGTGATGGTGATTAATGAAACCATTGCCCGTTCGACGATTGCTGCGGCGAAAGCGATGCAGGGCGGCGAAGGCGATAATGCCGCGCCCGCGCAGCCGAAGGAATTGTCGGTAGTGGATATGGATAATCAAAAGGTCAGTTCCTGGCAGGAATTGACCGGCAATGGCGCGGTGCGTTCGTTTCATTTGACCGTCGGCGAGGTCAATGAGGCTTTTGCCAAATCGAAACACCCGGAAGCGGCGGAGCATTCGGAAAGCAGTAATCCGCAGGATGAATTTATCGAGATGTTTTATGCGCCGGTATCGGTGCCGTCGATTGGTCGCAGTTTGCTCGGCAATGCCGGTTATGAGCAGTTGCAGAAGCAGTTGAAACCGAATCAGCAGGCGATTCTCGTCGCTGGTAAAGGGCTTTATTCGTTCAAGGGTTCGGGTTATGTGCGCGGCGGGATTTTTGACCGGCTGAAATTGAAGCAGGATGGCGGCGGTTTTCACTTCCGCGACCGCAATCACCGCCGCCTCGGCGATATTCTCGCCCAGGGTGCACCGCGTTTCCCGGAAATCGCGTTGTTTGTGGTGCCGGAGGAGCAGACGCTGGATGTGGCGCGGCCGTGGCAGTTGGAGCTGCTGGTGCAGCGCGCTACCGCTGCGCGGGAAAAGGCGTTCATTACTTACGATATGGATTACAGCCTGCCCGCCGCTTATTTGAAGCAGATTCCCAATCCGGATTATGTTGAGCCGCCGCCCGCGCCGCCACAGCCGGAAGTGGTTGCCGCCGCCGATAATGGCGGGGCGGTCGCCGCCGATGCGGGCGAATCCAGCGTGCAGGAGAAGATTGCGCGCCAGGCATGGAAAGACAAGACGGTGCAGATTGCGGTATTGTCCTTTGCGATTTTTGTGCTGGTCTGCGTTTTTATGTTGCAGGAATGGATTACTTCGTATCCGCGCGCTTACAAGGCGTTCCGCATTTGCTATCTTACTTTTACTTTCTTTTGGCTCGGCGGTTATCTCGGTGCGCAATTATCGGTGAACGGGCAATTGTCGGTGGTCAATGTCCTTACTTTTACCAATTCGCTCGTCCATCATGAGTTTAACTGGAATACGTTTTTGATGGATCCGGTGATTTTTATTCTGTGGAGTGCCACCGCTTTTGGTGCCTTGATGTGGAATCGCGGCTTTTTCTGCGGCTGGTTGTGTCCGTTTGGTGCATTGCAGGAGCTCACCAATTTTATTGCGCAGAAATTGGGCGTGCGGCAATTCAAGTTTCCGTTCAAGGTGCATGAACGGATGACGGCGATTAAATATATTATTTTCCTGCTGCTTTTTGGTTTTTCTTTGTACGATATGGGGCTGGCGGAGCATTTGGCTGAAGTCGAACCATTCAAAACCAGTATTATTCTGAAATTTGGCCGCGCTTGGCCGTATGTCGCCTTTGCCCTGATTCTGCTGTTGATTGGTCTTTTTATCGAGCGCTTTTATTGCCGCTATTTGTGTCCGATGGGCGCGGCACTTGCCATTCCCGCCAAATTGCGCCTCTTTAACTGGCTCAAGCGCTATCAGGAATGCGGTAATCCCTGCCAGAAATGTGCGCAGGATTGCCCGGTCGAGGCGATTTTCCCCGAAGGCAATATCAACGAGAATGAATGTATCCAGTGCCTGAACTGTCAGGTGCTGTATCATGACAAGTCCCGCTGTATGCACCTGCTGCTGGAAATCGCCAAGGCACAGAAAGCGGCGGAGCGGCAAAAACGGGTGGAAGCCATCCGCAGCGGCGAAGTTGCCCTGAAACCGGTCGGTGGCGAGTCACCCGTCAGCGGGGCAACCGGCTGAACTATAGCGATACACGCGGAGCTCTGTACAAGGCGCGCCGCCGAAGACAGTACAAATTAGTACGGCGAGGCGGCGCAACACCGTACAGGGCTTTGCGTGGATTGCTATAGATACATGGGGAGCGCTCCCCTGTATGTATATTTCCTTCACCTCTAAACTGGAGAATCATCATGTCAGAAGACAACCAATTAAAACTGAAACGTCGCGGATTCCTCGGCGCAGCGGTCGCCACCGGCGGTGCCGTCGCGGGCGGCGCAGGCCTGCTCGCCTCCTCACAAAGCGCCAGCGCCGAAGAAGCCGGCAAGGCGATTGACCACGTCGCACCGGGCGACCTGGACGAATATTACGTCTTCAACTCCGGCGGCCAGTCTGGTGAAGTCCGCATCCTCGGTATGCCGTCCATGCGCGAGCTGATGCGCATCCCCGTCTTCAACTACTGCGGCGCCACCGGTTGGGGCCGTACCAACGAAAGCCGCCGCATCATGCGCGAAAAAATGCTGCCGGAGACCAAAAAATTCCTCGAAGACAAGGGCGGCATCTACATGAACGGTGACCTGCACCACCCGCACATGTCCTTCACCGACGGCACCTATGATGGTCGTTATATCTTCGTCAACGACAAGGCGAACACCCGCGTTGGCCGCATCCGCTGCGACGTAATGAAATGCGACGCGATAGTCGAAATCCCGAACGTCTCCGCCATCCACGGCCTGCGCCCGCAGCGCTACCCGAAAACCGGCTACGTCTTTGCCAACGGCGAGCACATCATCCCGTGGCCGAACGACGGCAAGAAAGTGCTGGATACCGAAAACGCCAAGGAAGATTACTGGACCGCCTTCACCGCCATTGACGGCGACACCATGGACGTCAAATGGCAAGTGCTGGTGGACGGCAACCTTGACAACATGGACGCCGACTACCAGGGCAAATACGCCTTCTCCACCTGCTACAACTCCGAAAAAGGGTTGGACGTCGGCGAAATGTCCTCCAGCGAAACCGACTGGGTCGTCGTCTTCAACATCAAGCGCATCGAAGAAGGCGTGAAAAACGGCGACTTCAAAGAAATCAATGGCGTACCGGTACTGGACGGCAAACACGGCTCCAAATACACCCGCTACATCCCGGTGCCGAACTCGCCGCACGGCTGTAACGCCGCACCGGACGGCATCCACATCGTGCTGAACGGCAAACTCTCGCCGACCGTCACCGTCATCGACGTGCGCAAACTCGACGACTTCTTCGATGACAAAATCGAAGCGAAAGACCTCGTCGTCGCCCAACCCGAACTTGGCCTGGGGCCGCTGCACACCGCATTTGACGGCAAAGGCAACGCCTTCACCACCCTGTTCATCGACAGCCAGATGGTCAAATGGAACATTGACAAGGCCATTCGCAAATACAAAGGCGAAGACGTTGACCCCATCATTGACAAAATCGACGTGCACTACCAACCCGGCCACAACCACACCTCGATGGGCGAAACCAAAGAAGCTGATGGCCAATGGCTCGTCTCGCTCAACAAATTCTCCAAAGACCGCTTCCTGAACGTCGGCCCGCTCAAACCGGAAAACGACCAGCTCATCAGCATCTCCGGCGAGAAAATGAAACTCGTGCACGACGGCCCCAGCTTCGCCGAACCGCACGACATGATCATTGTCCACCGCAGCAAGGTGAACCCGGTCAGCATCTGGAACCGCGACGACAAATTCTGGGAAGAAGCGCGCGAACAGGCGAAAAAAGACGGCGTTGACCTCGACACCGCCAACCAAATCGTGCGCGACGGCAACAAAGTGCGCGTGTACATGACCGCGACCGCGCCCGCCTACGGCTTGCCGAAATTTGAAGTGAACGAAGGCGACGAAGTCACCGTTTACGTCACCAACAAAGAGCTGATTGAAGACCTCACCCACGGCTTCACCCTCGAAGGCTACGGCATCGCGATGGAAATCAGCCCGCAGGCGACCTCGTCCGTCACCTTCAAGGCAGACCGCCCCGGCGTCCACTGGTACTACTGCCAATGGTTCTGCCATGCGCTGCACATGGAAATGTCCGGCCGGATGCTGGTCAAACCGAAGGCATAAACCCGCGACAATAACGTCAGCCCCGTAGGGGCGGCTAGCGAGAAACGAGCATAACCGCCCGTTACAGCAAACGGGCGGTTTTTACGAATTGATACAAAACCTCGCGTAACGACAACGCCACATTCCGACAGCCATGAAAAAACCATGACGCATACCAACCCCAAAACTCTGACGGCGATCCTCATCGCCGTAAATTTTATCCAGAGCGCCCACGCCCTAACCTTGCCCCAACCCGGCAACGAACCCGCGCAACCTGCACTCCCAACCGAAACCGCTTCCCAACCAAGCGACCAACCCGCGCAGCCCGCATCTCAAACCGAAACCATCCACCAACCCGGTAGCGAACCCGCGCCCCCAGCGGAAACCGTCGCCCAACCAAGCGCCGAGCCCGCGCAGCCCGCATTCCAAGCGGAAACCGCTCCCCAATCCGGCAACGAACCCGCACAACCCGCACACCCAACCGAAACTCTCGCCCAACCAAGCGCCGAGCCCGCACAACCCGCCCCCCCAACCGAAACCACCGCCCAAACAAGCGCCGAACCCGCCCCGCCCCCACACCAAACCGAAATCACCCTGCACCCCGGCGACGACCTGCAAGCCGCGCTTGACGCTGCCCAGCCCGGCGACCACATCACCCTCGCCCCCGGTGTCTGGCAGGGCAACTACACCATCAACACGCCAATCACCCTCAGCGGCAGCCAAAACGGCGACACCATCCTTGACGGCGGCGGCAAAGGCAAAGTGCTGCACCTCAAGGCGCCGGACAGCACCATCGAACACCTCACCGTGCGCCGCTCTGGCAACAGCCAGTTCGACATGGATTCCGGCATCTTCGCTGACCGCAAGGCGGCGCGTGCCCACATCCATCACAACCGCGCCGAAAACAACCTTTTCGGCCTCTACATCTGGGGGCCGGAAAACGCGCTGGTCGAACACAACACCGTCATCGGCCAAAACGAAGGCCGGGTAAACGACCGGGGCAACGCCATCCAAATCTGGAAAAGCCCGCACACCATCATCCGCGACAACACCCTAAGCGGCGGCCGCGACGGCATCTACGTCACCAACAGCAAATACAACCTGTTCGAGAACAACACCATGCGCAATATGCGCTTCGGCGTGCACTATATGTACACCGAAGACAGCGAAGTCGCGCACAACCACACCGAAAACCTGGAATCCGCCTACGTCATCATGTTCTCCAACCGTATCACCGTGCGCGATAACAGCGGGCAGGACAGCCGCGAACACGGGCTGATGCTGAACGCGGTCAACGACGCCAAAATCCACGGCAACCGCATCGAGCGCGCAAACAAATGCGTCTTCCTCTACAACGCCAACCGCAACGCCTTCCACGACAACCACTTTGAAAACTGCACCCTCGGCATCCACAGCACCGCCGGCTCCACCGACAACCAGAACTACCGCAACAGCTTCATCGACAACCAGACGCAGGTGATGTACGTCGGTACGCGCTACCACGAATGGTCGCACGACGGCCAGGGCAACTACTGGAGCGACAACAGCGCCTTTGACTTAAACGGCGATGGCATCGCCGACCTGCCCTATCGCCCGAACAACATCCTCGACCAGGTGCTGTGGCGCGCGCCGAACGCGAAAATCCTCATCAACAGCCCGGCGGCACAACTGCTCAAATACGCGCAACAACAATTCCCCGCCATCCACCCCGGCGGCGTGGTGGACAGCTATCCGCTGATGAATCCGCCGCAAAACCCATAAAAAAAGCCCGCAACCGCGGGCTTTCCCATTTATTCACTGCGCTGCGGCAACCAGCGCCGGTATCGCGGCGCGAGGCGAAACAGCGAGGCGACCAGTAGCCCGGTTGCCAGACCGGCCGCGTGAACCCAGTCCGCCATCCCCGGAACCAGGCCGACAAAACCGGCGAGCATGAAGGCAATACAAGCGTAAAACAACTGCGTTTGCACCATCGCACGGTATTCCGGCACATCAAAACCGCGCAGCCAAACATAGCCTACCAGTGCAAAACAGACCCCGGAAAGACCACCATAATGACTGCCATAAAAAAAGCCGCCGATAACATTGCCAACAAGCGCTGACAACAAAAACAGCAGGATAAGGCGTAACGAACCCTCATGCCATTCAATCAGCCCGCCGAGCATCAGCCACCACAGGCAGTTAAACAGGATATGAGTAAAAATTGAGCCGAACGCCTTGAAATGAAGAAACGCCGGGGTGATGGTGCGCCACCACTGACCGGCAGAGATATCCGCTGTTGACCAACGCATCCAGTCGGTAAGGCGGTTTGAGCCGAACCAGGTAGCAAGCGTCACCACGACACACGCCCCCAAAATCAGCCACGTTACCCACCCGGCGCGCATCCATACCGGCGAGGGGTCATAAGAACGGTATCTGTCCACAGTGATTATCCAGACTCGGGCTATATTTTTCATAAAAACAACGAGGCGCTATGCTATCAGATTCAGCATTTTGGCGTATCCAAAATGATACAGAGCGTGAAAAAACGTTCCCTGCAAAATACGCGCAGCGTATGTTGCGAGAAGTCGCTGGAGCGGGCATCGTTGGTGAGGATGGCTATACGATGCGGGTCGGCTACGTCGCCACACATCCTACAAACAATGTCGAAACGCCAACCGAACAGCCCCTTCTTCGCAGAGCAAAGCCCGTAGGGGCAGTTAGGGCGTGTTTACAATTCGGCGGATCAGCCCCTTTTCCTCTGGGACTGGGACAGCTCGCGCAGCGAGAGAGGGGTTGGGGTGAGGGCAGCAAACAATTGAAACATTGGAAATTGGAATTTCGGCTTATCAATAATTGCTTACCCCCTCCCCAACCCTCCCTCGCTGCGGGCTTCGCCCTGCGGGGGAGGGGGTATTTCGGCGGGATTTTTTTCGGTGGGTCGGGCATAAATGCCCGACCTGTGCCACTCAGGATTTGCGTCGGGGCTTCTTCTTCGCGCTGTTGCCGGGGGCGATTTCCTGCACACTCTCGACGTCGCCGTTGGCGTCAAAGCGGGTGATTTTGACGATATTCCCTTGTTCGTCGTAGTTGTGCTGTTCGCCGCAGGTTTCACCGTTGCAAAAGGGTATTTCGTATTCCAGCGTGCCGTTTTGGCGGTAGTGCTTGACAATACCGTGTATTTCGCCATTTTGGTGGGGCATGACGGTTTCGATGGCGCCGTCCGGGTAGTAGTGGGTGCTTTCTGCCATCTCGCCGTTGCGGTAGTTGGTGATGCTTTTCGGTGTGCCGTCGGGGTAGCTTTCAACCATGGGGCCGTCGAAATCTCCGGCAGCGTTGGTGCTGTATGAGCTGCCGATGCGTCCGGGGCGAATGTCAAAGCAGGTTTCGCCGCCTTCGCGGGCGGTGCAGTCGTGGGTCGGCGGGGGTGGCGGCGGCCTGTACACCGGCGCGGGTTCGACGTAGGTGTTTTCGTTATAGAGTCTTTGGTACGACTCGGTCTGTTCGGTTTTTGTACCTACCCAGCCGCCATAGGCATCAATGAAGCCGCATCGTCCCGATCCTTCTGCGGGATTGCAGGCTAATGCGGCAGGACTGGCGATGGCAAGCAGGAGTGTCAGGATTTTGCTTTGTTTGATCATGGGGTTTCCTTGTGTTGGGGGCGGGGGTATAGCCATCCACCGAAAGTTGCAGACAAGGCGCGTCGCTGTAGCCGCAAAACCGTCGCTATGCCCCGAACAGTGCGCCGGGCGCACCCTATGGCGGATTCTGGGCGTAGGGTGTGTGGCGGCGCAGCCGCCACGCACGCGGGGGATTTTGCATCGGCAACCGCGTGCGTGCCTGCGGTACACACCCTACGCATCGCTATAAAGTGTTCCGGTTTTGTCGCGCGGCGGATGGTTTGCTGCCTCTCTACGCTTTCCGCCGGGATTTTTTCGCCGTGCCGCGCGGTTGGCTGCCGGGGCTGATTTCCTGCACGCTTTCGGCGTCGCCGTTGGCGTTGAACCGGATGATTCTTATGAGGTTTCCTTGTTCGTCATAATCACGCTCCTCGCCGCAGGCTTCGCCGTTGCAGTAGGTCATGTCGCTTCTCAGCGTGCCGTTTTGGTGATAGTGCTGCACCGAGCCGTGTATTTCGTCGTTTTGGTAATACATGACGCTTCGGATGTTGCCGTCCGGGTAGAAAAAGGTGCTTTTGCCTTCCCGCTTGCCGTTCTGGTAGGTGGCGATGAATTTGGGGGTGCCGTCGGGGTAGCTTTCCACCATGAGGTCGTCAAATTCTCCGGCGGCGTTGGTGCTGTACGAGCTGCCCATGCGTCCGGGGCGGGTGTCGGCGCAAAGCTCGCCGCCTTCTGCACGGGCGGTGCAGTGGTGGGTCGGCGGGGGTGGTGGCGGGATGTACATCGGCGCGGGCTCGACGTAGGTGTTTTGGTTGTAGAGCCTTTGGTACGACGCGTCTGCCTCTATGCGCGAGCTGTATATGCCGTCTGCACCGAGATAGCCGCACTGTCCCGACCCTTCTGCGGGATTACAGGCAAAGGCAGCGGGGCTGGCGAGGGCAAGCAGGAGTGTCAGAATTTTGTTTTGTCGGGTCATTGCAACTTTTGCCTTGCCGTGGCGGTTTTGGGGCAGGACGAGGTTACCCGCGATGCCGGTGCCGTAGGGATTCTGGAAGCGCACGGGCTGGATGGCGACTTGGTCGCTGTGGTAGAAGTTGGCGTAGCCGGTGGGGAAGGTCATGGGTTCTCCGGTGCGGTGAGAAAAAGTGTCAGCGGAAGGGGTTGAGCTGCTTTACGCCGCTACGCGCGAAATCGGCGTGCGGGTAATCAGCCGTGTAGGTCGGGCATTTATGCCCGACATTTTTTGATGTCGGCCATGAATGGCCGACCTACGTTTGCGCGGCGTGGCGGGATTTCCAGTTCGATATCCGCCATTTTTGCGGCAAGTTCTGCCGACGGGGTTAGCGCTTCCAGAATGCTCACGGCGTTTTTCTGCCCGGTCAGGCGGGCATATTCGGCGTGGCTGATGAGTACCAGGTCGGGTTTGCCCTGAAGGGTAATCAGCACGGGGGCGGTGTGGGCGGCTTTTTGCACTTCGCTGGCGTGCTGGTTGAACTCGTGGCTGGTGAAGGTTTGCATGGTCGTTTCCGGTAATCGTTGTCCTGTCAGGACAGCCCCGCATCAGAACGTAATCATTTTCCGCAGGGTGTTTTCGTTGCGTGTGGTCAGGCGGATGCCGAGCTGTTTTTCCAGAAAAGCATTGCCCAGTTTGCTGCGCGAAGCGTCTTGCGGGATGTACAGATACGCCGCCTGCGGGCAGATGTGCAGTTTTTCGTCGCCAAAGTCCCGCGCGGCCAGCCCGGCGCTGTCCGCAAGCGGCTGGTTGGCGAGCGTGAAAAACACGCGCTTGCCGTCGTAAGCCTCGCCAACAAACGGGTTGCCGTCGAGGATTTCCTGCAATTGTGCCGGGTTTTTGACGATAACGGCCAAATCTACGTTCAGGTGTATGTGCAGCAGCTCGTGGACAAGCGCCGCCGTTTCGGCAGCGTTTAGGGCGGTATCGAGGGCGATGTTGCCGCTTTGTATCCAGGTGCGCACGCGGTCAAAGCCATTGTCGCCAAGGACGCGGCGGACGTCCGCCATTTTGACGGCGTTCTTGCCGCCGGGCATTACGCCGCGCAGAAAGGCGATGAGAGTTTGCGTACTCATGCAGTTTCACCACGGCTGCGTCGTCGGGCCGATGGTGAATTCGCTGATGTTGGTGTCGTCCGGCTGGGCGAGGGCGAAGGCGACCACTTCGGCGACGCGCGCGGCGGGGATTTCGTAGGTGTCGTAGAGCTGGCGGTAGCCTTTGGAGGCGTTTTCGTCGGTGATGTGGCTGACCAGCTCGGACTGCACCGCCGCCGGGTAGATGGTCGCGGTGCGGATGTTCGTCCCCGCCTGCGCCGATTCCATCCGCAGCGCTTCCATAATCGCGCGCACCGCCCATTTGCTGCCGCAGTACACCGCCGCGCCCGGATAGACTTTCAGTCCGGCGACGGACGAGGTGGTGATGACATGGCCGTGTTTTTGCGCGGTAAATTCGGGCAGCACGGCGGCGATGCCGTTCAGCACGCCCTTGATGTTGACGTCAATCATCGCGTTCCAGTTGGCGGTTTCCAAGGCGGCCAGCGGCGAGCTGGGCATGAGGCCGGCGTTCAGGAAGATGGCATCGACTTTGCCGAAGCGGCTTTTGGCGAGCGCGACCAGCGCGGCGCTGTCTTCGGGTCGGGTAACGTCGGTCGCGCGGTAGGCCGCTTCGCCGCCTGCCGCCTGGATTTTGTCGGCGATGGCTTTCAGCTTGTCTTCGCGGCGCGCGCCGAGGACGAGTTTCGCGCCTTCGGCGGCGAGTTTGAGCGCGGTGGCTTCGCCGATGCCGCTGGAGGCGCCGGTGATAATGACGACTTTGTTGGCGATGTTTTGCATGAATGTCTCCTGTGGGTTGGTGAAAAGGTTCAGGTGAGCAGGAAAAGCAGGATGGCAAGGATGCCGAGCAGGATGAACGACAGCCGGATGAGGCGGTCGGTGCGGCGCAGGATGCGCGCCAGCGTGGCGGTGTGCTGGCGGCTTGCGTCAACGGCCTGCCAGTAGGCGGCGCTGCTCGCGCGATAGACGTCGGCGGCGCTGTAGGTGTTTTCATCAAAAGGGCTGAATTGTCCGGCGGTGATGCCGCCTTCGCTCTGGATGTCGCGGCGGATGGCGTTCATCAGCGACAGCATCGCCCACATGATGAAGACGACCAGCGCGGCGCTGACGATATACGCCGCCCATTCCGCCCAGGGAAAGCCGCCCGCCGCGCCGGGGGCGAGCATGACGCGCACCACGAGGAAGGAAAAGATGGTAAAGAGCAGCCCGGTAAAGGAGACCATTTTCGCGGCGCGGTCGCTGGCAGCCTTGTGCCGTTCGATTTCGTGGCGGTATTCAGTCTGCGCGATTTCAAAAAGGATTTTGGCTTTTTCGAGGGTGTCGGTGCGGGTCATGATGAGGTGTTTTGTTGGAATGGGCGATGAAGGTGGCGCGGGTTACAGCCGTGGCAGGATGTGGTCGGGGACGATGCCGCTGTCGCCGATGTAGTGGCGGTAATCCAGGTCGCGGTAGAAGCCGTGCGCGGTCAAAAGCGCGGTACGCACGCCGAAGGCGTTGCCGCCAAGGATGTCCGTGTGCAGGGTGTCGCCGCACATCAGCGTGCGCGCCGGGTCGAAATGCGCGAGGCGGCGCGCGGCGTGCTCAAAGATGGCGGGGTAGGGTTTGCCGCAGACGTGGACGTGGGCGAAGTGCTCGTCGGGCAGGGTGAGGACGTAGCTGCCCGGCTCAATCGAGGTGTGTTCCGGCATCGGCGCGATGAGGTCGGGGTTGCCGAGGATGACCGGGCGCGGCCGCGCGGTGAGTGCGGCGAGGAAGCGCTGCTGTTGCGCGTCGTCCCAGTGGGCGGTGGCGAGGAAGATGTAGCCGTCCGGCGCGTCGTGGAAATCCGGCGCGCTCTGGTGCAGGTAGCGCACGCCGCGCGCGTCGAGGTCTTCCTGGCTATGGTCAAGGCCAATCAGCCCCCAGAGGAAGTCGCGCGGGTAAGCGACGAGCGCGTCCAGCACCGCGTCGCGGCTGGTGACGATTTCATCAGCGGCGAAGTCGAAGCCCAGCCCGGCGAAACGCTTGACCATGTTCGGCTTGCTGACGCTGGCAGCGTTGGAGAGGACGAAAACCTGTTTGCCGCGCTGGCGCAGGGCGGCGACCGCCTCAATCGCGCCGGGGATGGGTTGTGGCCCGACGTTGAGCACGCCGAAGGCATCGAACCAATAGACGTCGTAAGGGTCGGCGAGGGCGAGGATGTTGTCCGCCAGTTGTGGCGCGCGCGAGTGCGGGCGGTAGGCGGGCAGGCGGTCGCGGATGGCCTGCAACTGGCGGTAGGCGGTGAGGGCGGGCATGGGGGAGTCTCCGGTGCGGGTGAGGGCGGCATTATAATGGCGTCCCCTTTGATTGATTTGGAGAAAGCCGATGAAGCTGGAAGTGATGACCGCCGATATTACGACGCTGGCGGTGGACGCCATCGTCAATGCCGCTAATGAAACCCTGCTTGGCGGCAGCGGTGTCGATGGCGCCATTCACCGCGCGGCAGGGCCGGAACTCTTGGCGGAATGCGGCACCCTCGGCGGTTGTGCGGTCGGCGAGGCGAAGCTGACGCGCGGCTACCGCCTGCCCGCGCGCTTTGTCATTCATACCGTCGGCCCGGTGTGGCGCGGCGGCGATGACGGCGAGGCAGCGGATTTGGCGAACGCCTACGCCAACTCGCTGCGGCTGGCGGAGGCGCACGGCCTTGCTAGCATTGCCTTTCCGGCGATTAGCACCGGCGTTTTTGGTTATCCGAAGGCAGCGGCGGCGCGCATCGCGGTGGAGACGGTGCGGGCGACGTTGCCAGATTGTCCGCATATTAAGCGGGTGATTTTCTGCTGCTTCAGCGCGGATGATGCGGAGACGTACCGGCGCTTGTTGTGATGAAAAAACCGGGCGTGATGCCCGGTTTTTTATGGATGGGTTACGGCAGAATCGCGGGTGTTTGCAGCCGCCCGCCGAGGGCGAGGACGGCGGCGATTTGTCGCGCGGTGCGTTCGAGGTTTTCCCCGCCTTTGGCGAGGGTTTCTTCGAGCGGAGCGAGGGCGGCGATGGAGGGGAAGATGGCGGCAAATCCTGCGTCGGTCAAGGTTTCCGCGCCCGCGCCGAGTACGCCCGCGAGGGCAATCACCGGCACATTGTGCGCCTGCGCGCGGCGCAGCACTCCGAGCGGCACTTTGCCGAGGCGGGTTTGGCCGTCAATGCGGCCTTCGCCGGTGATGACGAGGTCGGCGTTGGCGAGCGCGGCATCTACTCCCGCCGCCTGCATGACGAGGTCGATGCCGGAGGTGAGGCGCGCGCCGAGCAGGGCGAGCGCGTAGCCGAGGCCGCCCGCCGCGCCCGCGCCGGGTTGTTCGCGGCAATCGGGCAGGCCGCTGGCGCTGAGGACGGCGGCGTAGTGGGCGAGCGCTGCGTCCAGTACGGCGACGGTGGCAACGTCCGCGCCTTTTTGCGGGCCAAAGATGGCGCTGGCGCCGTTCGCACCGCAGAGCGGATTGGTGACGTCGCAGGCGATTTCGAGGGTGGTGTTGGCCAGCGCCGGGTGCAGGCCGCTGAAGTCGGCGCGGGCAAGACGGGAGAGTGCCGCGCCGCCGGGTGGCAGTTCGCCGCCGTCCGCATCCAGCAGGCGCACGCCAAGCGCTTGCAGCATTCCCGCGCCGCCGTCGTTGGTGGCGCTGCCGCCGATGCCGAGGATGATGTGCGTGCAGCCGCCATCCAGCGCGTGCCGGAGCATTTCGCCGACGCCGTAGGTGCTGGTGATGCGCGGGTTGCGTTCGCCGGGGGCGAGGTAGTGCAGCCCCGCCGCTTCGGCCATTTCCATCACCGCGCTGCCGTCCGGCAGGCGGCCATAGCGGGCGCTGACGGGGCGGCCGAGCGGATCCTGCACACTGACGGCTTGCCAGTCGCCGCCGCGTGCGGCAACGAGGGCGGCGGTGGTGCCTTCGCCACCGTCGGCCATCGGCAGGCAGTGGCAGTTTGCAGCGGGGTCAATGGCACGGAAGCCGCGGGCGACGGCGGCGCAGGCGTCTGCCGCGCTGAGGCTTTCTTTGAAGGAGTCGAGGGCGATGAGGATGTTCATGGGCGCTCCGGGGTTGTCGTTTGTGGTGTCGCTGTTTGGCGGGGCAGAAAGGTTTTGCCTCGGCGGTGTGAATGATTAACCCCACCCCAACCCTCCCCCCACAGGGGGAGGGAGCAGAACGGCGGTTTTCTGTTCTTCGGTTCACTATAGCCATCCACCGAAAGCCTCATACGGTGTTGCGCCGCTTCGCCGCACAACCGCGTACTGTCTTCAGCGACGCGCCTTGTCTGAAACTTTCGGTGGATGGCTATATTACGGATACGCCAGGCAGGGGAGGGCAGCGCGGCAGGGCGTTATTTTTGTTCGCGCAGGATTTGCTGGATGCGGGCGCGCTGGTCGGGGGTGAGGTCGGGGTTGTCGCGGGTCAGTTGTTCGAGGGTGTCGGTGCTGCTGGCCGGGCGGATGGCGATGCGCGGCGGGGTTGCCTGCCATTTGAGGTAGTCGTCGCGATACGGCGCGCCCAGTTTGTCGAGCAGTGTGGCGATTTCGGCGTGGCGCGCCGGGCTGAGGGTGTCGCTGGCAAGGGTTTCGGCGATGAGGCGGTGTGCGCGTGCTTCGCGTGCCGGGTCGGGCGTGCCGAGTTGGCGGTCGGCGTACACGAGTTTGAGCAGGTCGGGCAGGGCGTTGTCGTCGTTGGCGATGGCGATGGTGCTGCTGCGGTCGTTTTTGTGCGCGGCAAAGAGGCCGAGGATGTTGTCGAGGCTGAGGCCGTCCGGCTGTTGTTCGAGTTGGCGCAGGGTGTTGAGCGCGCGGACGAAGTCGATGGTGCGGCCATCGCCGTGCCGGTCTTGCAGTTCGTTGAGCAGCGCGGCGGCGCGGTCGCCGTCAATGCTGCCGTCCGGGCGGGTGATGTTTTGCAGGCCTTGTTGGACCTGGTTGAAGTTTGCTTCAAAGCGCATCAGTTGTTCGTGGCTCAGGCGCTCGTCGCCGAAGGGGTGGCCGCTGCGGTCGGCGGCATCGGCGGCGCCTTCGTAGGCGCCGATGAGGATGTGGACGAGGTCGGCGGGTTTGATGTCGTCGCGGTTGTTGTCGCCCTCGGCGGCGGTCGCGGGCAGGAGGGCGAGTGCGAAGGCGCAGGCAGCGGCGCGCAGGGTGTGGGTCATGGGTGGCTCCTTTCGGGTTTGGGGTTCTGCGGCAATTATAGGCGCGGGTGGCGCGGTGCGGGGTTGCCCGGTTTTTAGTTTTGGGGGGAGTTTGGTGGTTGCCTGCAGGGCGAAGCCCGCAATGGAAAGGGGGATTTTGGTGGTGCCCTGAAATGTATGCTGTCTCAGTGGGGCTGAATTGCATTGGCGGTAAAGTTACGGACGCTACCCCCTCCCCGACCCTCCCCCGCTGCGGGTGCTGACGCACCCTGCGAGGGAGGGGGCGAACCGGCGGAATATTGGCAACGGCTGGTTTTTCCGCTCTGCTGGTGGTTCAGGATACTACCGGGATTTTTTAGTTATCCAGCGCGGCGGCGGCGCCGGTCAGGCCGGGGTTTTTGGCGGTGACGAGCCAGACGGGGACAGCGCCAAGGTAGGCGGCGAAGCGGCCTTTGTCGATGAAGCGGGTGTTGAACGGGCTTTCATTGATGAGGTAGTCGGCGATGCGCGGCAGGATGCCGCCGCAGAGGTACACCCCGCCACGCGCGCCCAGGGTGAGAACGAGGTCGGCGGCAACACTTGCCAGAAAGGAGGTGAAGTGGTCCAGCACTGCCCGTGCGCGCGGTTCGTCCGCCAGTGCAGCGGCGGTGATGGCGGCGGGACTGCGGTTTTCTTCGCGGTCGGCGAGGGCGTTGTCGATGAGGGTCAGTCCGGCGCCGTTAATCAGGCGTTCGGCGGAGATGTGGCCGTGCCGGGCACGCGCGTATTGCCAGATGGCGAGCTCAGTGTCGTCGCGCGGGGCGAAGCTGACGTGGCCGCCTTCGCTGGCGAGCGCTATCCAGCCGCCGTGGCCGTCCGGGATGAGGGCGGAGACGCCGAGGCCGGTGCCGGGGCCGATGACGGCAATCGGGGTACCGGCGACGGCGTTGCCTGCGCGCACGATGCGTTTTCCGTCGGCGGCGAGGCGGGGGATGGCAAGTGCTTGCGCGGTGAAGTCGTTGATGACGCGCAGTTTTTCGAGGTGCAGTTCGCGTTGTAGCGCGCTGATGGTGAAGCTCCAGTGGTGGTTGGTCATCTGGATGTGGTCGCCGGTAATGGGGTTGGCGATGGCAATGGCGGCTTGCGCGACTGTCTCGTTTTGGCGGTGCAGGTAGGCGCGGATGGCGTCCTGCAGGGTGGGGTAGTCGGCGGTGGCCAGGGTTTGGATGGTGTGGATGCCGCTGTCGTCATAGAGGGCGAAGCGGGCGTTGGTGCCGCCGATGTCGGCGAGCAGGCTGCGGGTTGTCATGGTTGTCTCCGGGTTAGCGGGTTGGGTTTTGGGTAATTTTTCCGTCATTTTTGTGTGGCGTTGTGTATAATCGGCGCCTCTAATCTACTATATGTACCTGAAATGTTTGCCGCTTCTCTTGAGGCGGCTTTTTTTTATGCGCAGCGGGCGGCGATGACGGCGCGCAGGGCGGCGGTGCATTGGCGCAACTGTGCCGTCTCAATCCATTCGTCGGCCTGGTGTGCCTGGCGGATGCTGCCGGGGCCGCAGATGAGGGTGGGGAAGCCTGCCTGTTGGTAGGCGCCCGCTTCGGTGGCGTAGGCGACGTGTTGTTTATTGGCGCCGGGCAGGTGGGCGGCGAGCAGCGTCAGCCAGTCGGTGTTGTCGCGGTCTTGCAGGGCGGCGACGGTGGCGGTGGTCGGTACGGTATCAATGCGCAGGCCGGGGTAGCGGGTTTCCAGCGCACGGGCGGCGGCGTCGATGCGGGCGCGGATGGTGTCGTAGTGATCGCCGGGCAGGTGGCGGATTTCCCAGTCTATTTGGCAACGGTCGGCGATGATGTTCACTGCCGTGCCGCCCGCGATTTTGCCGACGTGCAGGGTGCTGTGCGGCACGTCAAAGTGCGGGTCGAGGCGGCCTTCGGCTTGCAGTTCGCGCATGGTGTTTTCGATGGCGGCAACAAGGTGCGCGGCGGCGTGGATGGCGGATGCGCCCTGGTGGCCGATTTGGCTACTGTGCGCGGCCTGGCCGTGCAGGGTGCTGCGCAGGTTGGTGATGCCTTTGTGCGCGACTACCGGCTGCATCAGCGTCGGTTCGCCGACCCAAACCCAGGTGTCGCCCGCGCCGTGTTGTTGCAGAGCGGCGGCGAGGCGGGGCGCAGAGCAGCAGCCGATTTCTTCGTCGGTGCTGATGGCGAGCCAGAGCGGCGCGCGCAGCGGCGGCAGTTGGGCGATGGCGGCGAGCGCGCAGGCGAAAAAGCCTTTCATGTCGCAGACGCCACGGCCGTAGTAGCGGCTGCCTTCTGCGCGCAGGGTGAAGGGGTCGCCCGTCCACGGTTGTCCGGCAACGGGGACGACGTCAAGGTGTCCGGCCAGTACCAGTCCGCCCGTGCCGTCGCCAATGCGGATGAGCAGCGCCTCGTTGCAGTTATCCGTTTTGGGCAGGCGTTGGCAATGGCTGGCGTGGGGCGCGAGTTGGGCGGTTGTCCAGTCGAGCAGCGCGCCCATGTCGCTGCCGGATATGCTGGGGAAGGCGACGAGTTGTGCCAGTGTGTCGTGGAGGAGGTTCATGTCGTTCCTGCGCCTTGAGCGCCCTGTTTGAAAACTTTATCATGCCGCTTTTTCAACGAATTGTCAGCGAAACCATGAGCGATCCTCTTCCTTTCAAAGGCCGCAGCGTCAGCGTCACCGCCGTCCTGCTGCAAGATGCCGATACGGCGCAGATTGATGTTGCCCTGAGCGAGAAAATCGCGCAGGTGCCGCCCGATTTTTTTACGACGCAACCGCTGGTCGCCGATTTTTCCGCGCTGGAAGGGTTCAAGCCGGATACCAAATGGCTGAAAACGCTGAAACGGATTTTTGAACGGCACAAGCTCGGTCTGGTTGGCGTCTGCGGCGCGCCGGTGGAACGCAGCGCGCTCATCGCCGCCGGACTGGCGGAAGTGCGCACCGGCGTCGAGGCAAAAAAAGTCGAGAAAAGCGAAGAACCCGCGCCGCCACCACCGCCCCCCGCGCCCAAACTGGCGCCAACCCGGGTCATTCGCCACAACATCCGCTCCGGCCAGCGCGTCATTGCCGCCAGCAGCGACCTGATTATCGTCGGCACGGTCAGCCCCGGCGCGGAAATCTACGCCGACGGCAACATTACCGTGCATGGCATTCTCCGCGGTCGCGCCTTCGCCGGGGGACAGCACAACCTCGCCGCCCATATCTATTGTCACGAACTGGACGCCGAACTCGTCTCCATCGCCGGTTTCTATCAGGACAAAGAACAACTGCAAGCCAATCCCGTGCGCAAAAACGTCTTCATCAGCCTCAATCCTGATGAAAGTATGCAAATCGTGTCGGTATAGTACATCACCGCTATAATGCCCGGCCACAAATCCTCAAGAGATAAAAAACATGAGTAGAGTCATCGTAGTAACCTCAGGCAAAGGCGGAGTAGGGAAGACCACGACCAGCGCCAGCATCGCCTGCGGCTTCGCCCTCAAGGGCTTCAAAACCTGCGTCATCGACTTCGATGTCGGCCTGCGCAACCTCGACCTCATCATGGGCGTCGAGCGTCGCGTCGTGTATGACTTCGTCAACGTCATCAACGGCGAAGCCAACCTGCACCAGGCACTCATCAAGGACAAGCGCGTCGAAAACCTCTATACCCTCGCCGCCTCGCAAACCCGCGACAAGGACGCGCTCACCAAAGAAGGCGTCGGCAAAGTCATCGACGACCTCAAAACGATGGAATTTGACTACATCATCTGCGACAGCCCCGCCGGGATTGAACAGGGGGCGCTGATGGCGCTCTACTACGCCGACGACGCCATCATCACCACCAACCCCGAAGTCTCCTCGGTGCGCGACTCCGACCGTATCCTCGGCATCCTCGCCAGCAAATCGCGTCGCGCCGAGCGGGGGGAAGACCCCGTCACCGAGCATCTCGTCATCACCCGCTACAACCCGGAACGGGTGCAACAGCAGGAAATGCTCTCGGTGGAAGACATCATCGAAATCCTCTCCATCAAACTGCTCGGCGTCATTCCCGAATCCGAAACCGTGCTTACCGCCTCCAACCAGGGCGAACCGGTCATCCTCCTGCCCGACAGCCAGGCAGGACAGGCCTACTCCGACCTAGTCGAACGCTTCCTCGGCAAGGATCTGCCACACCGTTTCCTCGATGCCAAACGCAAAGGCATCTTTTCCAAACTCTTTGGAGGCTAAAGCATGAGCCTGTTCAACTTCTTCAAAAAAAACCGCCCCAACAACTCGGCGGCGATGGCGAAAGAGCGCCTGCAAATCATCGTCGCCCACCGCCGCAGCCAAGGCAGCCAGCCGCAATTCCTCGAAACCATGAAGCAGGAAATCCTTGAAGTCGTCAAAAAATACTTCGCCATTGACCTGGCGGACATCAGCGCCGACATCTCGCGCAAGGGTGAAACCGAAATGCTCGAACTCAACATCAACCTGCACAGCAAAGAAAGCCCGGCGGAAGAAAGCGAAAACAGCGCAGAAACCGCAACATGAACGACACCGACAGCGTCCGCCTCGACCAATGGCTGTGGGCGGCGCGCTTCTACAAAACCCGCGCGCTGGCCAAAGCCGCGATTGAAAACGGCCAGGTTCTCGTCAATGACCAGCGCGCCAAACCGGCACGCGGCCTGAAACGCGGCGACCGGCTGCACATCGACAAACACGGCGAACAAATCTGGGACGTCCTCGTCGAACAATGCGCCGCCAAACGGGTCTCGGCGAGTATCGCGCAGACGTACTACACCGAAACCGCCGACAGCATCGCCCGCCGCGCCGAGCTGCACGCGCAACAACAAGCCGCGCGCGACCTCGTCCACTACCCTGACCGCCGCCCAGACAAACGCGATCGTCGCCAAATCCGCGCCTTCCGCCACGGCGGCGAATGACCTTTCCCAATCCACTGGAGAAAACCATGCAAAAAACCGCTCTCATCCTGCTCGGCTTTGCCGCAGCGCTTACCGCCTGCGACGACAACAAGCCGAAAACCGTGACCACACCCGAATCCAGCGCGCGCCAGGACAACCCGATGCTCCAGTACCAGGACAAAACCGTCAACAAGGCGAAAAAAGAACTGGATGCCGGAGTCGAACACACCCAACAACAACTGGATGCCGTGGACAAACAATAAGCGCAATTGCCGTACAGTAAGGCTTTGTACAGGCGGAAAACGCCGCGGCTATGCCATACTGCGCGCGCACAAAAGTGCTGACTCACAGGAGAAAACCATGAAAACCGTAATTGGCAAAACCGCCCTACTGCTCGCCCTCGGCGCATCCCTCGCCGCCTGTAACGGCCTGAACACCACCCAGCGCAACACCGCCATCGGTGCGGCAGTTGGTGGTGCGGCGGGCAGCATGATCGGTGGCGACACCGGTGCCATCCTTGGCGGCGCAGCCCTCGGCGGCGTGATTGGCAGCCAGGTACACTGAGACATCGCAGAACGCCATAAAAAAACCGCCCTTCGGGGCGGTTTTTCATATGCGCGAACCGGGACGCCCGCCCGCCATCAGCGCCTTTCCTGTATCATAACCGCCTTCCCGCCCCGCCTGCGGGGCTTCCCGTTACCCACACAAAAGGACAAGACGATGAACATAGGCATCCCCAAAGAAACCCTCGCTGGCGAAACCCGCGTTGCCTGCACACCCGCGACCGTCGCCCAACTGCAAAAACTCGGCTTTGCCGTAGTGGTCGAGCGCGGCGCCGGACAGGGCGCGAGCCTTGCCGATGCCGCCTATGAAGCGGCGGGGGCGACCCTTGCCGACACCGCTACCGCCTGGCAATGCCCGCTGATTTACAAAGTCAACGCGCCGAAGGCCGCCGAAATCGCCCGTCTCACCGCCGGGCAGACGCTGGTCAGCTTCCTCTGGCCGGCGCAGAATCCGGAATTGGTGAAAGAACTGGCGGCGAAGAAAGTGAACGTGCTGGCGATGGACATGGTGCCGCGTATTTCGCGTGCGCAGGCGCTGGACGCGCTTTCCTCGATGGCCAATATCAGCGGCTACCGCGCCGTCATCGAAGCGGCGAACGCTTTTGGCCGTTTCTTCACCGGACAGATTACCGCCGCCGGTAAAGTGCCACCGGCGCAAGTCCTCATCATTGGCGCCGGTGTTGCCGGATTGGCCGCCATCGGCACGGCCAATTCGCTGGGCGCAATTGTCAAGGCGTTTGATACGCGTCTGGAAGTCGCCGAGCAGATTGAATCCATGGGCGGCAAGTTCCTGAAACTTGATTTTCCGCAGGAATCCGGCGGCAGCGGCGATGGCTACGCCAAGGTGATGAGCGACGAGTTCATCGCCGCCGAGATGAAGCTCTTTGCCGAGCAGGCGAAGGAAGTGGACATCATCATCACCACCGCCGCCATTCCGGGCAAACCCGCGCCGAAACTGATTACGAAAGAGATGGTCGCCAGCATGAAGCCGGGTTCGGTCATCGTCGATTTGGCAGCCGCAACCGGCGGCAACTGCGAGGTCACCAAGCCAGGCGAGCTGTTCATCACCGATAACGGCGTGAAAGTCATCGGCTACACCGACATGGCCAACCGCCTCGCCGGGCAATCCTCGCAGCTTTACGCGACCAACCTCGTCAACCTCGCCAAACTGCTCTCGCCGAACAAGGACGGCGAAATCACGCTGGACTTCGACGACGTCATCATCCGCAACATGACGGTAACGCGCGACGGCGACATCACCTTCCCGCCACCGCCGATACAGGTTTCCGCCGCGCCGCAGCAGGCAAAACCCGCCGAAGTGGTGAAAGAAGAGGCAAAACCCGCGCCACTGTGGAAAAAACTGGCGCCAGCGGTCATTGGCGCCGCACTCATCCTCTGGGTCGGTGCAGTTGCGCCTGCCGCTTTCCTCAACCACTTCATCGTCTTCGTGCTGGCCTGCGTCATCGGTTACTACGTCGTCTGGAACGTCAGCCACTCGCTGCACACCCCGCTGATGTCGGTGACCAACGCCATCTCCGGCATCATCGTCGTCGGCGCGCTCTTGCAAATCGGCCACGGCAACGGCTTCGTCTCCGCGCTCGCCTTCGTCGCCGTGCTCATCGCCAGCATCAACATCTTCGGCGGCTTCTACGTCACGCGGCGGATGCTCAATATGTTCCGAAAAGGCTGAACGCCGAACAACTGCGCGGACACCGCCGTCCGCCAACAGATTCCCCCCTTAACCACAACAGAGAAACCCCATGAATCACGGACTCGTCACCGCCGCCTACATCGTCGCCGCCATCTTCTTCATCTTCTCGCTTGCGGGACTGTCGCGGCAGGAAAGCGCGAAAAACGGCAACCTCTACGGCATCATCGGCATGGCCATCGCCCTTGTCGCCACCCTCTACAGCGACAGCGCCGGGCTGGGCTACATCATCCTCGCCATGCTCATCGGCGCCGCCTTCGGTATCCACAAGGCGCACAAAGTCGAAATGACGCAAATGCCCGAACTGATTGCGCTCCTGCACAGCTTCGTCGGCCTCGCCGCAGTCCTCGTCGGCATCAGCAGCTACGCCGCCCCCGGCGACGTCGCCCCGGAAATGCACACCATCCATCTCGTTGAAGTCTTCGTCGGCGTCTTCATCGGCGCGGTAACCTTTACCGGCTCGCTCGTCGCCTTCGGCAAACTCAACGGCAAAATCAGCAGCAAACCGCTGCAACTGCCGGGCAAACACAAACTGAACCTCGCCGCCCTCGTCGCCTCGCTCATCCTGCTCGCCGTCTTCCTCAAAAGCAGCAACCCGCACGAAACCGTCGAAACCCTCTACCGCCTCGTAAACGGCAAACCCGAAGCGGCAATGGTCATCAGCAACGGCGCGAGCAGCGCCGCCGCCATCGCCGCGCTCACCCTGATGACGCTGATTGCGCTCGCCTTCGGCTGGCATTTGGTCGCCTCCATCGGCGGCGCGGATATGCCGGTGGTCGTCTCCATGCTCAACTCCTACTCCGGCTGGGCAGCCGCTGCGGCAGGCTTCATGCTCTCCAACGACCTGCTCATCGTCACCGGCGCGCTGGTCGGCAGTAGCGGTGCCATCCTCTCCTACATCATGTGCCGCGCGATGAACCGCTCCTTCATCTCCGTCATCGCCGGTGGCTTCGGCACGGATGGCAGCAGTGCGGGCGGCAGCGAAGAAGTGGGCGAATACCGCGAAGTGCAACCAGCAGATGTCGCTGAAATGCTGAAAAACGCGCACAGCGTCATCATCACCCCCGGATACGGCATGGCGGTCGCGCAAGCGCAATACCCGGTCGCCGAAATCACCGAACTGTTGCGCAAACAGGGCGTGAACGTGCGCTTTGGCATCCACCCCGTCGCCGGACGCCTACCCGGCCACATGAACGTGCTGCTCGCCGAGGCGAAAGTGCCGTACGACATCGTGCTGGAAATGGACGAAATCAACGAAGACTTCCCGGATACCGACGTGGTGCTGGTCATCGGTGCAAACGACACCGTCAATCCCGCCGCGCAAACCGACCCGCACTCACCCATCGCCGGAATGCCCGTGCTGGAAGTGTGGAAAGCGGCCAACGTCGTCGTCTTCAAACGCTCGATGAACACCGGCTACGCGGGCGTGCAGAACCCGCTGTTCTTCAACGAAAACAGCGTAATGTGCTTCGGCGACGCCAAAGCCACCGTCGATGCCATCCTCGCCGCACTGCGCGGCTAGGAGCTGTTTACAATTCGGCAGATAAGCCCCTCCCTTGGGGAGAGGGCAGCCTCGTAGGGGCGGTTAGGCGAAGCCGTAACCGCCCGAACCATAACGCCCCTAGGGTGCGCCTCGGCGCACCATCCGGAAAATCCCGCCCCGTCGCACTCGCGCCACACCTGTAAACCGCACTTCCTCTCTCGCAAGGCAAAGCCTGTAGGGGCGGTTAGGCGAAGCCGTAACCGCCCGAGCCATAGCACCACAAGCAAGCACGCGGTGCCGACACAAAATCCCGCGTGCGTGTTGGCTATGCCGCCGTACACCCTACGTATGTACCCCCCCGCCCCCTCCCCCTGTGGGGGAGGGGGCGGGGGTTGGCCTGCATACCTCGATGTCCATGCAACACTTCAATGCCGAACCTTTCATCATGGT
>NZ_DBHKZK010000068.1:0-21293 GCF_057314735.1 Cardiobacterium sp. | reverse complement strand
ATATTTATTTGGCGGCTACGATTTTAAGTCTCACATAGTTGTCAACAGGCCCTAAGGCCAGAAGCCCCTAATAGTGAAGTTAAAGGAAGATTGAGTGGAATCTTTGCCGGTCCCAATGCCGAAGAAATTACTGGCCAATTGTACAGAATTGATATTGCTGCGCCAGATGATAGGAATCAAGCCGTCTTCGGTGCTACCCGACAATAATGCCCCAATCTGGCACATATAAAATAATCCCGCCATCCGGCGGGATTATTTTATGCAATACCATTCAATGCGGCGGAAGGCATGGCATCCGTTCATGGGATACGCCTGACGCAGCGCCCGAACAATACCGTTTTATCGCCGCAGCGGGTCGCTGATACCCATCCTAAAATCAAACTGTAGGGGCGCGGGTTAGACGCTTGCGTCGTAACCGCCCGCAGCAATCAATAGACTTCTTTACAAACTGTCTCCAAGAGACTGTTCAAAATTCCGGTTATCCACATAAATTTGAATTGCTGCGTCGAATTGCCCCCTCCCCCAGGAAGAGAAATCGGAGCGACGGGCGTTTGCAGTTTTGCGAACTGGCACCGCGACAAATTCGTAGGTTGGGTTAGGCGCTGTTTGCAATTGGCCATAACATGATGATGTCATTCGCAGGTTTGGTTAAGGCCTGTTTACCATTCAGCCGTAAATATAGCAATCCTCACAAAGCCCTATACGGCGTTGCGCCGCTTCGCCGTACAACCGCGTACTGTCTTCAGCGGCGCGCCTTGTATAGAACTTTGTGAGTATTGCTATACTCCTAAGCCAATGCGGTTGCGTGGCGACGATTTTGTGAGCTACACCATTGGTTTGTAGGGTGTGTGCCGCAGGCACGCACGCGTTTGCCGATGTCAAATTCCCGCGTGCGTGTCGGCTACGCCGCCACACACCCTACGCACGGAACCCGCCCGCTGCGGGTTTCGCCCTGCGGAGGGGGCGGTCTAAATGGTAAACAGCCCTTAGCGAGGCACGAGCGTAACCCAACAAACTGAATAGACCTCTTTCCAAACCAGGCAAAGGCATACTTTTTTGGAATTTGTATCCCTGCCCCCACCCCGGCCCTCCCCCACGGGGGGGGGGGGGAGCCGTTCTGCGGCAGATTCAAATAACAGCTGTCATATCGCATATGGATAATTATGAAACTATTGCTATTTTTGCAGCCAATGAGTTCCCTCCCCCTGTGGGGGAGGGTTAGGGTGGGGGCAGCAGACAACAGCTCAGCAGGTTTGGAATTTTGTCGGGTTGCCGTGCCAGTTATAGTTTGGAAGGAAGTCTAATACCAAACATATCCGTTGTTGGGTTTCTTGCTACGCAAGCTGTTCCAGTCGGCTGCGCCTATAGCCATCCACCGAAAGCCTCATACGGTGTTGCGTCGCCTGACCGGGCACCCTAAAAAATGGCGGAGCCATTTTTTAGGGAAACCCGCGCCGTACAAATGCGTACTGTCTTCGGCGACGCGCCTTGTCTGAAACTTTCGGTGGATGGCTATAACTCAACCTGCCAGCAAAATCATCGTGTTATGAGCCATTGCTATCGTTCGGACGGTGACGGACTTCGTCCTAACCGTCCCTGTGGGCTTTGCCCTGCAGGGGGCGGTCGCGCACCAAGTGCTATTTATGACGGCAACACCAGCGTGATGCGCAAGCCGCCGTCGCTGTTTTCCGCGCGCACCGTGCCGCCGTGCTGTTCGGCAATTTGCGCGACCAGCGTCAAGCCGAGACCGCTGTTTTCTTTGCGGTTCAGGGTGTAGTAGCGCTCAAACAGGCGCGGCAGCGCGTAATTCGGCAGCGGCGCGCGCGTCGGGTTGTGCAGGGCGAGGCGGATCTCGCTGCGGCTTTGGCTGACGGTGAGGGTGATGGCGCTGCCGTCCGGTGTTTCGCGGATGGCGTTGTCGAGCAGGTTGGTCAGCGCCTGCTCCAGCCAGAACGGGTCGGCGCGGAGCTGGATGGCGGCGCTGTCGTCCGCCGCGTTGCCGTTATGGATGAGGCGCAGGGCGAGATTTTTTTGTGCGAGGCGCGGTTGTTGTTCGCGCTGCTGTTTACGCCACAGGGCGGCGAGGTCAAGCGGCTGTTTGTGCACGGGTTCTTTTTCGATGCGCGACAGTTGCAGCAGGCGCTGCACGAGGCGGTGCAGCCGCGTGCTTTGTTGGGCGATGTTGGCGGCGAAGCGGGCGCGGTCGGCGGCGGGCAGGTCGTCTTGCAGCAGTTCGGCGCTGGTGCTGATGGCGGTGAGCGGGCTTTTCAGCTCGTGGGTGAGGGTTTCGATGTAGCGGGTGACGTAGGCGCGGTCTTCCAGTTCGCGCCGCATTTTGCCAATGGCGACGGTGAGGCGGTTCAGTTCGGAGGCGAGGTGGAAGCGCGGTGCGGGCGGAATCGGCGCGTGCGCGGTGGCGTAGCGGCGGACGCGGTCGATGCTGCGCCGGATCCATAGGGTGAGCAGGGCGATGAGGGCGAGGGTCGCGCCGAGGTAGAGCAGGCCGCTCTGGCGCAGGTCGTCTTGCATTTGTTGTTGATAAGGGGCGAGGTCGGCTCCCGGCTTGCCGAGGCTGACCACGCCGAGCAGGCGGCCATCAGCGGCGTGGACGGGCGCGGCGACGTACATCGTACCCTGGGTGCTGCGTGCGCCGTACTGGCCGCGCAGGGTGCGCAGGATGTCGTTCCAGCGGCTGTAATCTTTGCCAGTCTCCGCCGGGTCGCTGTGGAAAAGGACGGTGCCGCGCGCGTCGGTGATGATGAGTTGCTGGCGGCTCGCGGTTTTGTGGTGCTGGTTGATGTGGACGTCTTGCGGGCGGGCGAGTCTGGCGCGCAGCCGCGCCTGCCAGGCGGGGTCACGGATGGCGCCGTTTTCCAGCGCCGGGGCAAGCGCGGCGGCAAGGGCGTGGGCGTTGTCGGCGAGGGTGTCTTCCAGCACTTCTTTCATGCCGGGGCGGATTTGTTGCTGTACGTCGCGCAGGAGCAGCGCGCCGCCGAGGGTGAGGGCAAGGCCGTAAACGAGAAAGAGGCGGACGAAGATGCTCATGGATTTTTATTGGAGTTGGGGCAGGCATTCATTCCTGCCATCCTGCAAACGGGTCGCGGGTATGCGGCGCATTATCGGCGGCGCTGCGGGCAAAGGGATTCATTGCCGGATCCATATTGCTATCTTCCAGCAGGTCAAGAAAACTATTCCAATCGGTGGGACGTGATTTTTGGGGTGTCGCTTTATTCATTTTTCCTCCGCAAATGGAACGCCAGCCATTCTAGCCCGCCCGCCGCCACCGTGCATCTTGTCGCACTTGCACAACAATCCTGTTGCCAGCGCACGACACGCCGCCTATAATCCGCGCCGATTTTTCACCCGTTCAACCGCAAGGAGGTTCCCATGATGCCCATCATCACGCACATCACCCCTTGCAATCACCGCGCTTAAGCGACCTCAACCGCCCGCCTGTGTGATTGCAACCCCCGGACACGGCATCGCTGCGTCCGCAAATTGTCTTTCATTCAGGAATACTTATGGGCAATCAAACCTCCGTGGTCATCATTGCCGACCACAAAACCGCTGCCGAAGGCAGCGCCATCCAGCAATTCACCCGCACCGCATCGCTGGCGCACATCCACGCTGCCGCCGCCATGCCTGACCTGCATCCCGGTCGCGGCTATCCCGTCGGCGCGGCATTCTTCAGCGAAAGCCATCTCTATCCGGCGCTGATTGGCAGCGACATCGGCTGCGGCATGGCGCTGTGGCAGACCGACCTCGCCGCGCGCAAACACAGCGCCGACAAGCTGCTGCGCCGCATCGGCGATTTGGAAACGCCGCCCGGCGACGACTGGCAAGACGCCATCGCCGCCCTACTTGGCACGGGCGACATTCCCTACCGCCACGCGCTCGGCACCGTCGGCGGCGGCAACCACTTCGCCGAAATCCACCGCGTCGATGCCGTCCTCGCGCCTTCGCAACTGCCGCCCGGCTTTGACGCCGACGCGCTTTACCTCTTTGTTCACAGCGGTTCGCGCGGCTACGGCGGCGCCATCCTGCGCGACCACATCGAGCGCCACGGCCACGAACCGCTCGCCGCCGACAGCGCGGAAGCGGCGGCCTACCTTGCCGCACACGATGCCGCCTGCGCCTATGCGATCGCCAACCGCGCACTGATTGCCGCCGGCCTCGCGCAACAGCTCGGCTGCGCGCACCGCCTCATCAGCGACAGCATCCACAACCAGCTCACCACCCACCGGGGCGGCTGGCTGCACCGCAAAGGTGCGGCGCCTGCCGATAGTGGTCTGGTCGTCATTGCCGGTTCGCGCGGCAGCCACAGCTACCTCGTCCGCCCGACCGGACGGGACGCGGGCAACCTTGCCAGCCTCGCGCACGGTGCCGGGCGCAAATGGCAACGTGGCGCCTGCAAGGCGCGGCTTTCCGGCAAATACCGCCCGGCGGAACTCATGCGCAATCCCTTTGGCGGCCACGTCATCTGCGCCGACAAAACCCTGCTTTACGACGAAGCGCCGCAGGCGTACCGCAACATCGAGCACACCATCGCCGCCCTCGTTGCGCACGGGCTGATTGAGCCGGTCGTCCGCCTCGCGCCGCTCATCACCTACAAAACGCGGGGGGACGGCGCATGATGCGGCTACAAATCAGCGCCGCGCAGGGGCCGGGAGAATGCCAACGCGCCGCCGCGCACGTCCGCGACCGCTTATTGTTGGAAGCACAGGCAGCAGGCATCCGCGCCCGCGTTGTCGCGGAAAACCGCAGCGCGCACGGCATCCATTCTGCAGTGATTGCGCTGCAAGGCAATGGCATTGCCGCCTTCGCCGCGCGCTGGACGGGGACAATTCAATGGATTTGGCAGAGCCGCATCCGCCCGAAACACCCGCGCAAAAACTGGTACGTCGGCGTCTTCCCGCTGGCGGCGGCGCACGCCATTCCGCGCGGCGATGTTGCCATTCAAACCTGCAAGGCAAGCAGCAAGGGCGGGCAGCACGTCAACAAAACGCGCAGCGCCGTCTGGGCGGAAGACACGGCGAGCGGCCTGCGCGTCAAGGTGCAGGACGAACGCTCGCAACACGCCAACAAACGCCTTGCCGTTGCCCGCCTGCACGCGCAACACGCCGCATTGCAACAAGCCGCCGCTGCCGACCAGCGCGCCGACGCCCGCCAACAGCATTGGCAGTTGCAACGCGGCAACCCGCTGCGCGTCTTCATCGGTGATGATTTCCGCGAGCGGGGCGATAGCCGCAGGCGCGGTTAGACGTTTGCGCCGTAACCGCCTGTGCCATGGTTCGGGCGGTTACGGACTTCGTCCTAGGAGCTGTTTACAATTGGTCATAACATGATGATTTCATTCGTAGGTTTGGTTAAGGCCTGTTTACCATTCAGCCGTAAACACGCCCAAGCCAATGCGGTTGCGTGGCGATGATTTTGTGAGCTACACCATTATTTGTAGGGTGTGTGCCGCAGGCACGCACGCGTTTGTTGAAGTCAAATTCCCGCGTGCGTGTCGGCTACGCCGCCACACACCCTACGCACGAAACTCGTCCGCTGCGGGGTTCGCCCTGCGAGAGAGGGGCTTATTCTGCTGAATTGCAAACAGCGCCTAACCGCCCCTACGTTGTTTTTGTTGATGGGCAAATCTCGCCCAACATTCAGACAAAAAGAAACGCCGACAAAAGTCGGCGTCTTTAATGCAATCCCTTTGCAGCAGGGACAAGTTTTCAATTCTTGCAAATGTTCCAAGACGCATGGCCACAAGGGTCACAATCCCTTTGAAGCAGGGACAAGTTTTCAATCAGAGCGCTTAGCCAACGTGGCAGATGCTTCGTCGCAATCCCTTTGAGGCAGGGACAAGTTTTCAATGGCGAGGGGTGTTTTTCCTCCTTGTTTTCAATCGGTTGCGAAGGGTATTCCCAACTTTTTCCCACGGGAAAAAGTTGGGCCTTCGGGCATTGTTTTTCTTCGGATTTTTCACGGGGCGTATTGTAGCGGTTTTCGCGGCGGGTTTCAGTAGGTATCCAGGTGGATGCGTCCGGCTTTGCTGAGGCGGTCGCAGGTTTTTGCGCCGAGCAGTTCGTGCAGGGTGTCCAGCGCGCCCGCGCCGATTTTGTCCGCGCTGCCGCAGATGTAGATGACCGCACCCGCGTCCAGTTGGGCGTGCAGGCGGTCGCGTTGCGCGGCGAGGCGGTGTTGTGCGTATTCGCGGCTTGCGCCCCGGCTGTAGGGGCGGTCCAGCCAGGTGAGGATGCCGTCTTCCTGGTGTTTTTCGAGGCAGGCGGTGTAGATGCGGTCGTGGTCGGGGTCGCGTTCGCCGTAGATGAGCCAGTGTTGCAGGCCATGTGCGCGTGCCGGATAGCGCGCTTCCATGCGGGCGAGGATGCCGAGGATGCCCGCCAGTCCGCTGCCGCTGGCGATGAGGATGAGCGGGCGCGGCGCGTCCGGCAACTCTGCCGGGTGGTGGGTGAGGGCGCGCACTTTGACTTCGTCGCCGGGCTGGAGGGTTTCGGTGAGGTAGTGCGAGCCTGCGCCGGGGGTGCCGTCCGCGTGGGTTTGCAGGCGGATGATGAGGTCAAGTCCCCGGCTGCCGTCCGGGGCGATGCCGGCGACGCTGTATTGGCGGCGCAGTTCGTCTTTGCCGTGCGGGATGGTGATTTCGATGAGCGCGGTATCGGCGGCGAGCGCGGGGCAGTCCAGCCGCAGGTGGTACAGCGGCTGTTCGCTGTCCGGGTTGAGGCGGCTGCGGCTGAGGAGGACGGCGCGGGCGGCGGGCGGCTGCGCCGGGACGTCAAGCGTGGTGTGCAGGTGTTCGCCCAGTTGTTTTTGCCAGTAGGCAATGGTTTGCGGGTCGAGGTTATCGACGGTGGTGACGGGGCTTTCGCGCTCCGCGCCGAGGCGTTGCAGTTCGCTGTCGAGGTGGTAGCCGTAGGCGCAGTAGTGCGGGTAGCGTTTGTCGCCGAGGGCGAGCAGGTGGTAGCGGGTGTCGGTGAGCGCGGCGCCGGTTTTTTTCAGGCTGCGGCTGAAGCGGATGGCGTTGTCCGGCGGGTCGCCGTCGCCGGTGGTGCTGGCGATAAGGATGAGGGTTTTGCCGGCAAGGGCTTTCACCGGGTGGCGCGCGTGCCAGGCGTCCAGGCTTGAGGCGCGGGTGTTGAGGCCGTCCGCGAGGTGGTTGGCCAGGGTTTCTGCCTGGCCGCCCTGGCTGGCGTAGAGCAGGAGCAGGGCGCTGTCGTCGCTGGCGGTACGCGGGCGGCGTTGCCAGAGGTAGTAGAGCCAGTAGAGGGTTTGCGCGGCGATGAGGGTGTAGGCAAGGGTGGGGTTCATGGATTGGTGTGGTTTGGGTTGGCGAAGGTGGTTTGGGTTAAGTGGTGAGCGGGTTTACCCCCTCCCCAGCCCTCCCCCGCTGCGGACGCTGGCGCGTCCTGCGAGGGAGGGGGTATTCGGCAGTCAGTAATGGATGGCGAGCAGGATGATGATGAGCGGCAGGGTGATGCCGGTAGTCGTCCACAGCCAGGTGCTGCTGCGCTGTTTGCGGTAATAGACGAGCAGGGCGAGGCCGCTCAGCGCGACGAACAGGGTGAGGATGGCGAAGGCGTCCATGTAGAGCCGCCAGAAGGCGGGGGCGTGGCGGCCTTTGTGCAGGTTGTTGAGCAGGGCGACGATGCCGTTTTTTTGTTCGTGGTAGGCGACGGCACGGGTTTCGCTGTCGATGGTCAGGCTCGCTTCGCTGCCCGGCCCCTGGTATTCGAGGAGGATTTCCGGCGCTTCTACTTTCATCTGGTAGGCGCTGATGGGGTAAGGGCTGCGTTCGGCAAGCCAGGCGGTGAGTGCCGGGGCAAGGGCGGGCGTGGGCGCGTTCGGGTCGTCGCTGAGTTCAGGGAGCGGCAGCGCTTCCGGCAGGGTGTATTCCTGGTCGTTTTGCACGGGCTCCTGCTCGAACCATTTGCCGTGGTTAAGCATGAAGCCGGTGGCGGCGAAGAAGGTGAGGGTGGTGAGGATAAAGGCGCCGATAACCCAGTGGGCGAGGCGCATCAGGCGGAAGAAGGTTTGTTGCATGGTGCGGCGGGGTGGTGGAAAGCGGCAAAGGGTAAGCGAATGGGGGCGGTTTTGCCAGCAACGTTAGTGGTGCCAGCGCCGCACCGCTTCATCCAGCAATATATCCACCGGCATGGTCGTTTCCAGCCCGTCGCAGTCTTGTTGCAGGTGGCGCAGCGCGGCAAGCAGGTTGGCGGCGGGGGTGGCGTCGTTGAGCGCGGGGGCGTGGTTCTGTTTGCTCAGTTTGCTGCCGTCGGCATTCAGCACCAGCGGCAGGTGCAAATAGCGGGGTTGCGGCAAGCCAAGTATTTGCTGCAATACCAGATGGATGGCGGTGGCGGCGACCAAATCCTGGCCGCGCACCACGTCGGTGATGCCTTGCAAGCCGTCATCGACAACGACGGCGAGGGCGTAGGCGATGTCGCCGTCGCGGCGGCGCAGTACCGGATCGCCAATCTCGCGCGCGAGCTCAAAGCGGCAGTCGCCGAGCCAGTGGTCGGCAAAGGCGACGGTATCGTCTGGCAGACGCAGGCGGATGGCGGCGTCGGTTGGGGCGAGGTCGGTGAGCGGCTGGTCGCGGCAGTCGCCGGGATAGACGAGGCCGAGCGCGCCGTCATGCGCGCGGGCGTGCCACTGTTTGCGGCTACAGGTGCAGGGGTAGAGATGCGGGCGCAGTTGCGCCAGCGCGGCGTGGTAATCGGCGAGGTGTTCTGATTGCACGCGAATGTCGCCATCATGATGCAGGCCGTGCGCGCGCAGCGATTGCAACTGCGCCGCGATGTAGTCGGCGCGGCTGCGCGTGCGATCGACGTCTTCCACGCGCAGCAACCAGCGCCCGCCGTGGGCGCGCGCATCGAGGTAACTGCCGAGCGCCGCCACCAGCGAACCGAGATGCAAAGGGCCGCTGGGGGTGGGGGCAAAGCGGCCAATGTAGGGTTGTGTTTTCATGGCGACGTTAGCGCAGGTGGAGGCAGCAATTTGTCCCGCGCCCTTTATTTAGGTTTCAAGGTTTTTTGCCGGGTGCAGAAAAATGAATACCCGGAATCCGTAGTGATAGATACGGTGCCGGGCGTTCATTTATTTGTCATTTCTGAGCAGGATGATCCAGATAATGGCGATGAATGACAGACCACCAGAAATAATCAGCAGCAAATAATCAAATGGGGTATTGGCGATTGGCGGCGGCTCGTGTTTGGGAATGGGATTGCCCAAAAATGGAATCATAAAGGAAAGGATGATTAAGCATATGGGGGTCTTGTATTTGCCCGACATTGTTATTCCTCAATGTTTCGCCGTTACGCCGATGCCGGCACAAATCCTCCGGCAAGCTCAGTCTTCCTCCGCCTCTGCCGCCTCAATTTCGCGGCGGATTTCCGCACTGCTGACGATGCCGTCGGCAAAGTCCAGCACGCGCACGGTGCAGCCGGGCAGTTCGAGTTCTGTTCCCGCTTCGGGAAAGTTGCCGAGGGTTTCGATGATGAGGCCGGAGAGGGTTTTCGGCCCTTCCAGCGGCAGTTTCAGCCCCAGTTCGCGGTTGAGCTGGCGCAGCGGGATGCCGCCTTCGACGGTGTAGCGGTTTTCTTCCTGTTCGATGATTTCGGGCGGTTCGTCGGCTGCGCCTTCGTCGCCGATTTCGCCAACGATGTGGGTCAGGATGTCTTCGAGGGTAATCATTCCCTGGATGTCGCCGTATTCATCGACGACGAGGCCGCTGCGCGCTTTCGCCTGGCGGAAGTGCAGCAGTTGTTTGCGTAGCGGCGTGCTTTCCGGGACGAAGTGGCAGGGGCGCAGTACTTGTTGCAGCCGGGTTTTGTCGAGGCTGTTGTCGCGCAGCGGCAGGATGATGTCGCGGATGTGCAGCATTCCTTCCGCCTGGTCGAGGTGGTCGCGGTAGGCGACGAGGCGGCCGTGACGGCTGCCGGTGATTTGCCGCAGGATGTCTTCCCAGTCGTCGTTCAAATCCACGCCTTCGAGTTCGTTGCGCGGCACCATCGCTTCGCTGACGGAGACGTCTTCCAGCTCCAGCACGTTGAGCAGCATATCCTGCTGTTCGCTGCTTTCTTCGTCGTCGCCGCTTTGGCTGGACTGGACGATGCTGCGCAGTTCGTCGTTGCTTAAGGCTTCTTCGACGGCGTTTTCGGTTTTGACCCCCAGCGGGCGCAGGATGATGCGCACGATGGCGTTCAAAAAGCGCACCAGCGGCGAGAAGATGCGCACCAGCCAGGCCAGCACCGGCGCGACCGGCAGGGCGATGCGTTGCGCGTTGGTGGCGGCGAGCGTTTTCGGCGCGACTTCGGAGAAGACGAGGATGGCGGCGGTGAGGATGATGGTGGAGAGCAGCACGCCGAGGTCGCCGTAGAGGCGCAGGCCGATGAGGGTGCCGAGCGAGGTGGCGGCGATATTGACGAAGTTGTTGCCGAGGAGGATGGTGCCGATGAGGCGGTCGGTGTGTTTGAGCAGGTGGCTGGCGCATTTGGCGCGTTTGTTGCCTTCGTCCGCCTGGTGTTTGAGCTTGTAGCGGTTGAGCGACATCATCGCGGTTTCCGAGGCGGAGAAGAAGGCCGAGAGGGCGAGGCAGATGAGTAATGCGAGGATTAACAGTCCTATAGGAATGCTGTCCACGAGGGCTCCTTAATGGTTGATGACAAATTGCAGGATGAAATTGCTCAGGACGTAGCCCATGAGCAGCAGGATGAAGACGGCGCACATTTCCACCACCAGCGGCGTGCCGCGCTGGCGGCGGATGTAGTAGGCGTAAATCATCCAGCCGAGGGCGAGCCAGGCGAGGAAGGTCAGCACCGTTTTGTGGACGAGATGCTGCGCGAAGAGGTTATCGACGAACATCCAGCCGGTGAAGAGCGCGATGGCGAGGAGGATGAAACCCGTCACCGCTTGCAGCATCATCACCCGTTCCAGGCTGACCAGCGAGGAAACACTGATGTCTTTCAACTGTTTGCGTTTCAGGCGGCGGAAGAGCCAGCCGTAGAGCAGCGCATGGAGGAAGGCGAGCGAGATGAATGTCCAGGCGGCGATGGAGGTCAAAATATGCCACCACATTCCGGGCGACAGGTGCTGGTCAAACGGCTTGTCGCTGACGAAGACGAGCGGCAGGGCGACCGCGACCGCGTTCACCAGGCAAATCACCGCGCCGCCAAGTGCCATCGAGGCGCGCCACAGCCAGAAAACGGAAATACAGGCGACGAACCAGGCGTTCACCGACACCATATTGAAGACAGACAAATTCAGATGATTGTTGGCCTGCAACGAGACAATCAGCGACAGCGCGTGCCCCTGACAGGCGCAGACCAAAATGCCCAGCACCCACAGCGGGTTGATACGGCGCTGCGGTTTGCGGTAAACGCGGACAAAACCGGCGGCAGCGGCGACATAGGCAAAAACGGTAAACAGCGGCAGCCAAAGCTGCATAAAACATCCTGAAAAACAAAGCGGGCGGCTATAATACAACAAAAATTTACCTTAACTTAATCAGGGAAAGCCCATGTTTGACAACCTAAGCGAGCGCCTGCAAGGCACCTTCAAAAAACTGCGCGGCCAGAGCCGCATCACCGAAGAAAACATCACCCAGGCGCTGCGCGACGTACGCATGGCGCTGATTGAGGCGGACGTTGCCCTGCCGGTCGTCAAAGAAGTCATCGAGACCATCAAAAACGCCGCCGTCGGCCAGGAAGTCAGCCTGAAACTCTCGCCCGACCAGGCCTTTATCAAAACCGTCAAAAGCGAACTCGTCCGCATCATGGGCGAAGAAAACAGCGCGCTCAACCTCGCCGCGCAGCCGCCTGCCGTCATCCTCATGGCAGGCCTGCAAGGCTCCGGCAAAACCACCTCCAGCGCCAAACTCGCACGCAAACTCATCAACGAAAAGAAAAAAGTGGCGCTGGTCTCCGCCGACGTCTATCGCCCGGCGGCCATCGAACAGCTCAAAACCCTTGCCGAACAAGTCGGCGCGACCTTTATTCCGTCTGACGCCAGCGAAAAACCGGCGGACATCACCGCGCGCGCTCTCGACTACGCCCAGCGCCAGTATTTTGACGTCCTCATCGTTGATACCGCCGGACGCCTGCACATCGACGACGCGCTGATGGACGAAATCCGCACCCTGCACGCGCAGCTGAAACCGATAGAAACCCTGTTCGTGGTCGATAGCATGACCGGGCAGGACGCCGCCAACACCGCCAAAGCCTTCAACGACGTGCTGCCGCTCACCGGCGTCGTCCTCACCAAAATTGACGGCGACGCGCGCGGCGGCGCGGCGCTCTCCATCCGCCATATCACCGGCAAACCGATCAAATTCCTCGGCGTCGGCGAAAAAACCGAAGCGCTCGAAGCCTTCCACCCCGACCGCATCGCCTCGCGCATCCTCGGCATGGGCGACGTCCTCGGCCTCATCGAAGACCTTGAGCATCAGGTCGATGAAGAAAAAGCGCGCAAACTCGCCACCAAAATGGCGAAAGGCAAAACCTTCGACCTCGATGATTTCCGCGAACAACTGCACCAAATGCAGCTCATCGACATGGACAAAATGCTGGAAAAAATCCCCGGCATGGGCAACATCCCGCAGGCAGTGAAAGACCAGCACCTCTCGCCGAAAAAAATCCGCCGCCAGGAGGCCATCATCCTCTCGATGACCATGCAGGAGCGGCACAACCCGGACATCATCAAAGGCTCGCGCAAACGCCGCATCGCCGCTGGCGCCGGGGTGGACGTGCCGGAAGTGAACCGCCTGCTCAAACAATTCAAAGAAATGCAGACGCAGATGAAAAAATTCCGCAGCGGCAAAATGCTGCGGATGCTCGGCGCCGCCAAAGGCGCACTGCCGATGGGCAAACTGCCGTTCAAATAAACACTGCTTTTCGCGCATAAAAACGCCCTCCTTGCGGGGGCGTTTTTGATTCACCCATTTGAAAAATGACGCCGCGTCGCCCCTCCCCCGCCGTCTGCGGTGCGCCAAGGCGCACCCTATGGCTGCGGACGTCCACCCAACTGTCCCTCCCCCGTGAGGGAGGGCCGGGGTGGGGTTCACCAATTTCCCCGCCGATGCCAAACAAACACCCGCGCGGGTCGGTCATCCATACCCGACCTACAACGGTTACGAGGCAAACAGCCCCGCCGTATCCAGCGCCGTGCGTAGGGTGTGTGCCGCAGGCACGCACGCGGTTCCCGATGCAAAATTCCCCCGCGTGCGTGTCGGCTGCGCCGCCACACACTCTATAAACCAGCGGTGCAAGTCGCAAAATCGTCGCCACGGCAACCGTATTGCCAGGGGCTGTTTATAATTGCCTCCCCGCGACCATAGCAGGCAATTCCGGCCTTCGCGCCTTCCCCAACCCACGGAGAAACCATGCAATCCAATCCCGTCCGCGTCTGGTACCGCCACCCGCGTGCCATCCGCGACAGCAACTGGCGCAGCTACGGCTGGCTCGTCCTCACCGCGCTCATCCTTAACGCCTTCCTGCCCGCTATATTCAGCCGCGACGATGCTGGTCGCTTCATACTCCTCTCCATCGCCCTGCTCCTGCTGCTGCCGGTCGGCATCGCCCTCGCGCGCAACCTGCGCCACACCTTCCGCCAGCCGGACACGCCGCTGGTGGCAACCGATGCCGACGGCATCCACTTCGCCCTTACCAACCCGCGCCACAAGAACCTCTACCTTATCCCCCTGCGTGGCGCGCAACTCGGCAGCGGCGCGGCGAACTGCCACATCCCCTGGGACAAACTCGGCGATATCGAAGCCATCCCGCTCAATATCTTCCGCCGCGAACGCCTCCGCCTCGCGAGCCGCAACAACCGCCACCACGCCAACATCTACACCGCCCGTCTCGGCGACTACGAGAGCGCCTGCGCCATCGCCGACAGCGCCAATGCCCTCTGCCACGGCCAGCCGCTGCCGCCGGACGACGCCCTGCCGCCGCTGCGCGTCCGCCCGTTTGGCTGGGGACTGCTCGCCGCCAATACCGCCTTGCTCATCCTCTGGGTCGCGTACTACCAGCTCGCAAGCACTGGCCTCATCGCCGCCCCGCCCGGCAATTACCCCTTCATGACCGTCCTCGCCGTGATAACCGCGCTTAACCTCGCCGCCCGCCTCGCCCCGTGGCAACTGCAAGAAGAATTACCGGACGACGACAACAGCGATGACCGCAAAACCATCACCCGGCTATAACCGACCCACGCCCTCCCTGCGAGGGCGTTTTCGCACAAGGCCCCCGCCGCCCGCTTCGTTTATCATAAGTGCCTTTTTGAACCCCCGGATTTCCCATGGAAAACATCTCCATTCGCGGCGCACGCACCCACAACCTGAAAAACATCGACCTTGACCTGCCGCGCGACCGCCTCATCGTCATCACCGGCCTTTCCGGCAGCGGCAAATCCTCGCTCGCCTTCGACACCATCTACGCCGAAGGACAGCGGCGCTACGTCGAATCACTCTCCGCCTACGCACGCCAGTTCCTCTCCATCATGGACAAGCCGGATGTTGACCACATCGAAGGCCTCTCGCCCGCCATATCCATCGAGCAGAAATCCACCTCGCACAACCCGCGCTCCACCGTCGGCACCATCACCGAAATCCACGACTACCTGCGCCTCCTCTTCGCCCGCGTCGGCATCCCGCGCTGCCCCGACCACGGCATCGAGCTGAACGCGCAGACCGTCAGCCAGATGGTGGACAACATCATGGCGTTCGATGAAGGCAGCAAATGGATGCTGATTGCGCCGCTGGTGCAGGGGCGCAAGGGCGAGCACACCAAGCTGTTGCAGGATATGCAGCAGCAGGGTTTCGTCCGCGCACGCATCGACGGCGACATCTACGAGCTGGACGCCCTGCCCGCGATAGACGGGCGGCGCAAACACGACATCGGCATCGTCGTCGATCGCTTCGCCATCCGCGAAGGCATCGCGCAGCGCCTCGCCGAATCGCTGGAAACCGCGCTGTCTCTCGCCGACGGCATCGTGCAACTGGTGGCGATGGACGGCGAGGCAACGCACACCTTCTCCGCCAAATACGCCTGCCCAGTCTGCGGCTACGCGCTGAGCGAGCTGGAGCCGCGCCTCTTCTCCTTCAACAACCCGCACGGCGCCTGCCCCGAATGCGACGGCCTCGGCGTCAATACCTTCATCGACCCGCGCCGCGTCGTCATGCACCCCTACCTCTCCATTGCCGCCGGCGCCATACGCGGCTGGGATAGGCGCACTCCCTACTTCTACCCGCAAATGCAGGCGCTGGCCGCGCATTACGACTTCGACCTCGAAGAAACCCCCTTTGAAGACCTGCCGGACACCATCCAGAACCTCATCCTCTACGGCAGCGGCACAGACAAAATCCCGATGCCGACCATCGGCGCGGGCGGCGCGGTGCGCTATCGGGACGCGACCTACGAAGGCATCATCAACACCATGAACCGCCGCTACCTGGAGACCGACAAGGCGCGGGTACGCGACGAAATCAGCCAATTCCTGAACAGCCGCGAATGCCCCGCCTGCCACGGCACCCGCCTGAACCGCGCCGCGCGCCACGTTTACATCGAAGACACCACCCTGCCGGACATCAACCGCTGGTCGGTCGCCGATGCTGCCGCTTGGGCGAACCGTCTCGACCTGCCCGGTGCGCGCGGCGAAATTGCGGCGAAAATCCTCAAAGAAATCCGCGAACGCCTCGGCTTTCTGGTGAACGTCGGCCTCAACTACCTCACCCTCGCCCGCAGCGCCGAAACCCTCTCCGGCGGCGAAGCGCAGCGCATCCGCCTTGCCTCACAAATCGGCGCCGGGCTGGTCGGCGTGATGTACGTCCTCGACGAACCCTCCATCGGCCTGCACCAGCGCGACAACGCCCGCCTGCTGGCGAGCCTCTTGCGCCTGCGCGATTTGGGCAACACCATCATCGTCGTCGAACACGACGAAGACGCCATCCGCGCCGCCGATTACGTCGTTGACATCGGCCCCGGCGCGGGCATCCACGGCGGCCGCATCATCGCCGAAGGCACCCCCGCCGAAATCGAAGCGCACCCCGACTCGCTCACCGGCAAATACCTCTCCGGCCGCGAAACCATCGCCGTCCCGGAAAAACGCACGCCGCGCGACCTCAAACGACAAATCAACCTCATCGGCGCCAGCAGCCACAACCTGAAAAACCTCACCCTCAACCTCCCGGTCGGCCTTCTCACCTGCATCACCGGCGTCTCCGGCAGCGGCAAATCGACGCTGATTAACGAAACCCTTGCCAAAGCCGCCGCCAAACACATCAACCACGCCGGCGACGACCCCGCCGCATACGAACGCATCGAAGGGCTGGAGCACTTCGACAAAGTCATCAACATCGACCAGTCGCCGATAGGGCGCACGCCGCGCTCCAACCCCGCCACCTACACCGGCATCTTCACCGCCATCCGCGAACTCTTCGCTGGCACCCAGGAAGCGCGCGCGCGCGGCTACACCCCGGGGCGGTTCTCCTTTAACGTCAAAGGCGGTAGATGCGAAGCCTGCCAGGGCGACGGCGTCATCAAAGTGGAAATGCACTTCCTGCCGGACATCTTCGTCGCCTGCGACATCTGCCACGGCAAACGCTACAACCGCGAAACCCTCGGCATCACCTACAAAGGCAAAACCATCCACGAGGTCCTCGAAATGGACATCGAAGAAGCCTACACCTTCTTCGACGCCATCCCGGCACTACAGCGCAAACTGCAAACCCTGCTCGACGTCGGCCTCTCCTACATCCGCCTGGGGCAAAACGCGGTAACGCTCTCCGGCGGCGAAGCACAGCGGGTCAAACTCGCGCGCGAACTCTCCAAACGCGACACCGGCCGCACCCTCTACATCCTGGATGAGCCGACCACCGGCCTGCACTTCCACGACGTGCACCAACTGCTGGACGTGCTGCACCGCCTGCGCGACGGCGGCAACACCATCGTCGTCATCGAACACAACCTCGACGTCATCAAAACGGCGGACTGGATAGTGGACTTGGGCCCGGAAGGCGGCAGCGGCGGCGGCGAAATCATCGCCACCGGCACGCCGGAAGACGTCGCGGAAAACCCGGCGAGCCACACCGGACAATTCCTCAAACCGCTGCTGCACGGCTGAAATATACATACACCTTGAACCCGCTATAGGGTGCGCCTCGGCGCACCGCAAAACCACAACAAACGCAGCACCGCCGTTTATAGCCAACATCAAAAATAGCCGCTGTTGGGTTACGCTCGTACCTCGCTAACCCAACCTACGAACGCTGTACGGCGGTTCGTTGGAGCAGACGGAAATCCGATGTAGGTCGGGCATTTATGCCCGACATTTTTTTGATGTCGGCCATGAATGACCGACCTACGTTTGCTGCGCAGTAAACCGGTTTACCGTGATGGCCGCGTTCATGCCAAAAAGGCATAACGGCAAAACAAACCCGCCTTTCACAAGAGACCGTAGCGCCCCTATCATGCGGGCATCCATAACACAGGAGCCATCATGAGCCGACATTACCCCATCTTTGCCGACCTGCACGGCCGCCCGGTGCTGCTGGTCGGCGCCGGCCACGTCGCCGCGCGCAAGGCCGAAGACCTGCTGCGTGCCGGGGCGCGCCTGCGCGTGGTCGCGCGCGAACTCGCCCCCGTTTTCCAGGACTGGCGTGATGCCGGGCGCATCGAATACCTCGGCGCGGCCTTTGACCCCGCGCAGATGGACGGCGTCTTTCTCGTCGTCGCCGCCACCGGCGACCGCGAGCTGAACGCGCGCGTTTTCGCGTCGGCAGAAGCAGCGGGCAAACTCTGCAACGTGGTCGATATGCCGCAATGCTGCTCCTACATGGTGCCCGCGCTGATAGACCGTGCGCCGTTGCAAATCGCCATTTCCAGCGCCGGAACCGCCCCGGTGCTTGCCCGCCACTGGCGGCAGCAAATCGAATTGCTCCTGCCGCGCCACCTCAGCGCGCTGGCGAGCATTGCCGGACGCTGGCGGGCGCGGGTCAAGGCGGCGGTACGCGGCACGGAAGCGCGGCGACGCTTCTGGGAGCGCCTCTTTGCCAGCCGCTTTGACACCCTGGTCGCACAAAACCGCCTCGGTGAAGCGGAAGCGGAACTCGCGCGGCAACTGGCGGCGCAACCCGCGCCGGGCGGCGAAGTGGCGCTGGTTGGCGCCGGGCCGGGCGATGCCGGACTGCTCACCCTTCACGCCTTGCAGGCGATGCAGGCGGCGGACGTGGTCTTCTACGACGCGCTCGTCTCCGCTGACATCCGTACCCTCATCCGCAAGGACGCGCTGCAAATCAGCGTCGGCAAGCGTGCCGGGGCGGCGCAGGTGGCGCAGGGCGACATCCACGACCTGCTCATCCGCCACGCGCGCGCCGGGCAGCGGGTGGTGCGGCTCAAGGGTGGTGACCCGTTCGTCTTTGGCCGCGGCGGCGAGGAGGCGCAGGCGTTGCAGGCGGCGGGCATCCCCTGCCGTGTCATCCCTGGCGTCACCGCCGCGCTCGGCGCGACCGCCTACGCCGGTATCCCGCTCACCCACCGCGACCACGCCCAGGCCGTCACCTTCATCACCGGCCACGGCAAGGGCGACCGCGCGCTGCACTGGCCGACGCTGGCGCAGCGGCGGCACACGCTGGTGGTCTATATGGGAACGCTGACGGCGGCGACGCTGCAACGGCAACTGCTGGCACATGGCCGCGCTGCTGACACACCGGTGGCGGTCATCAGCCACGGCACCCGTGCTGAGCAAACCGTGCGCGTTGGTACGCTGGCACGCCTTGCCGAGCTCGCGCAGGATGCACCGACGCCCGCGCTGCTGGTCATCGGCGAAACCGTCGCACTGCACGCGCAACTGGCATGGTTCGGCACGCGGGCAGAGCGGGCGGCGTAAATACCGCAAGCGCTATTCCCCCTCCCCCGCAGGACGAAGTCCGCAGCGGGGGAGGGACGGGGTGGGGGTAAAACAACCTGATACGACAACCGCAGGCCACGACTGGCTTGCCATTGGTGGTTTATCTTTCGCCCCGTTGTTGCACGTAAAATTCAACACGGGAACAACAGGAACAAGACTATTCATACAACCATTTGGCGTCCAGGACAGTCCGCTACCCCCTCCCAACCCTCCCCCGCTGCGGGCTTCGCCCTGCGAGGGAGGGGGCAGAACGGCGGTATTGTGTGCTTTGACTCCCGCATCGGTGCAAGCCCCCATACCCGTTTACATACACCTGAGCGCTCCATGTGTATGTAAACGGATTTGACGATTCACCACACCTGACACAAACAAGGAAACATCATCATGACCCCCATCCCTGCCGAACTCGGCGCATCGCTGGATACCCTCACCCCGCTACAACTCGCCTGGCTCTCCGGCTACTGCTGGGCGCGGGCGGACGGCGCCGGCGCATCGCTGCCCGCCGCCATCCCTGCGGCCAGCGCGACCGCCGCCGAGCCCGCGCCACAAGGCGCCGCGCAAGCTGCGTCGGAGCCGCTCGCCGTCACCGTCCTCTCCGCCTCGCAGACCGGGCACGCACGCGAAGTCGCGGGCAAACTGCACGCCGCGCTCGCCGAACAAGGCATCAGCGCCAAACTCGTCAGCGCCGCCGACTACAAGCCGAAAACCATCACCGACGAACAAGTGCTGCTGCTCGTCACCTCCACCCAGGGCGAAGGCGAGCCGCCGGAAGAAGCGGTCAGCCTGCACCGCCACCTCTTCGGCAAAAAAGCGCCGCAACTGCCCGCGCTGCGCTTCGCCGTCTGCGGCCTCGGCGACAGCAGCTATCCCGATTTCTGCCAGGCGGGCAAAGACTTCGATGCCCGCCTCGCCGAGCTGGGCGCGGAACGCCTCGCGCCACGCGCCGACTGCGACGTCGATTACCAGCCGACCGCAGCCGCGTGGATAGCGCAAATCGCGCCGCTCATCGCCTCGCTGCAAGGCGGGAACAGCGTCCCCGCCGCCGCTGCCGAACCGGTGCCGACGGTGCAATACGACTGCGACCACCCGCTCACCGCGCCGCTGCTCGCGCGGCAAAAAATCACCGGACGCCAGTCCACCAAGGACGTACGCCACATCGAGCTTGACCTCTCCGGCTCCGGCCTCACCTACCAGGCGGGCGACGCGCTCGGCGTCTGGTGCGAAAACGACCCGGCGCGCGTCGATGGCATCCTCGCCGCGCTGCAACTGGACGGCGCAACCGACATCGGCGGGCGGACGCTGCGCGACATCCTCATCCACGAGCGCGAAATCTCGCAAAATACCCCCGGCTTCGTCCAGGGCTACGCCGCGCTGGCGCAAAACGCCGTGCTGGACGGCGCCATCGCCGCGACCAGCCCCGCCGCCTTCGCCGCCACCACGCCGATTGACGCCATCGTTGCCCGTTACCCGGCGGCCATCAGCGCCGAAGAACTGCTGACGCTGCTGCGCCCGCTGACACCGCGCCTCTACTCGATCGCGTCCGCGCCGGAAGAAGTCGGCGAAGAAGTGCATCTCACCGTCGGCGTGCTGCATTACGAACACGACGGCAAAACCTACAGCGGCGCAGCGAGCGGCTACCTCGGCGAACGCCTGCCCGAAGACGGCGCGGTGCGCGTCTTCGTCGAGCCGAACCCGAACTTCCGTCTGCCGGACGACCCCAACGCCGCCATCATCATGATTGGCAACGGCACCGGCATCGCCCCCTTCCGCGCCTTCATGCAGGCGCGCGTTGCCCGTGAAGCGCCGGGGCAGAACTGGCTGGTGTTCGGCAACCCGCACTTCACCGAAGACTTCCTCTACCAGACCGAATGGCAGGGCTGGCGCAAGGACGGCTACCTGCACCGCTACAGCCTGGCGTGGTCGCGCGACCAGGAAGAAAAAATCTACGTACAGGATAAACTGCGCGAAGCAGCGGCGGACGTGTGGCAGTGGCTGAAAAACGGCGCGTATGTGTACGTCTGCGGCGACGCGGCGCGGATGGCGAAAGACGTCGAACGGGCGCTGTTGGACATCATCGCCGGCGAAGGCGGGATGCACGCCGATGATGCCGAGGATTACCTTGACGAACTGCGGCAGGAGAAACGCTACCAGCGGGATGTATATTGAAAACAAAGGCCGGGCAAACCCCGGCCTTTGTTTGGGAACGGATTTACATACACTTGAGCGCTCAATGTGTATGTATAGTGGAATAGACCTCTTTCCAAACCAGGCAAAGGCATACGTTTTTTGGAATTTGTATCCCTGCCCCCACCCCAGCCCTCCCCCTCGGGGGAGGGAGCCATTCTGCGGCAGATTCAAATAACAGCTGTCATATCGCATAT
>NZ_DBHKZK010000067.1:0-44704 GCF_057314735.1 Cardiobacterium sp. | reverse complement strand
CGCTCACCCCCTCCCCAACCCTCCCCCGCTGCGGGCTTCGCCCTGCAGGGGAGGGAGTCGATTGGCGGGTGTTTTGGCGATGGTTGCCGTAATGGTAGCGACGTTCTTCGCCGTGTGTGTGGCGGGTGGCGGTCATGTTTGTGGGTGTGTGGTTTGGTTTACATACAGGTAGAGCGCTCAGGTGTATGTAAATGGTTCTGTCCGTTTCGCAGAAGGGGTTACGGTTGGTGATTGTACATTGGCGGGACGCGATTAACCCCACCCCGGCCCTCCCCCACGGGGGAGGGGGCTGATCGGCGGGCGTACGCAGGGCGAAGTCCGCAACGGGGCTGGGGCGGCGCGGTGGGCGTTGCGCTGGCGGGTGCTCATGCGGGGCTTTTGTGCAGCAGGGCGTAGTAGAAGCCGTCGCCGTCGTCGTCCGGCAGGTGCAGGCTGCCGTAGCCGGTGTCGGTGCAGGCGGGCAGGTTCAGCGTTTGCAGGCGGGCGTCGGTGTGCGCGGCGAGGAAGGCGCGGATGTTGTTTTGGTTTTCGTGCGGCAGGATGGTGCAGGTGGTGTAGAGCAGGCGGCCGCCGGGTTTGAGGGTCGGCCAGAGGCGTTGCAGCAGTTGGCGTTGGGTCGCGGCGAGGCGTTTGAGGTCGGCGGCGGTACGCAGCCAGGCGATGTCCGGGTGGCGGCGCAGTACGCCGCTGCCGCTGCACGGGGCATCGAGCAGGATGGCGTCAAACGGGGTGCCGTCCCACCAGGCGGCGGTGTCGGCGGCGTCTGCCGTTTTGAGGGTGGTGCGCAGGCCGAGGCGGTCGAGGTTTTCTTTTACGCGCGCGAGGCGTTCGCTGTCGTGGTCAAGGGCGAGGAGGTTTGCCGTCGGCGCGAGTTCGAGCAGGTGTCCGGTTTTGCCGCCGGGGGCGGCGCAGGCGTCCAGGATGCGTTCGCCGTTTTGCGGGGCGAGCAGGGTGGCGGCGTGTTGGGCGGCGGCGTCCTGGACGCTGACGGCGCCGTCGTTGAAGCCGGGGATATGTTGTACGTTGGCGCCGTGGGCGAGGGTGATGGCTTGCGGGTGCAGCGGGTTGGCACGGGCGTCCGGGTGGGCGGCGAGCCAGGCGGCGCGGTCATGGTTGTGGTTCAGGCGCAGGGTCAGCGGCGGTTGGCGGCTGTTGTTGGCAGCGATGAGCGCCTCGTGGTCGGGGTAGGCGCCGCGCAGCCAGTCGGGCAGGTTGGCGGGGGCGGCGCGTTCGAGTTCGTTTTGCCAGTGGGCGCGCTCGCGCTGCACACGGCGGAGGATGGCGTTAATCAGGCCTTTGGCGCGGGCAAGGCGGTGGTGCGGCGCGAGATTCACGGTTTCGTTGATGACGCCGTGGTCGCCGAGGTTCATTTGTAGCAGTTGGTAGAGGCCGAGGTTGAGGATGATGGCGAGCGGGTGGCCGGGTGTCGCCGGCGGTTTTTCCATCATTTGCGCGCAGAGGGCGGAAAGGGCGCGGTATTGGCGCAGGGTGCCGTAAACGAGCGCCTGGTAGAGCGCCTGGTCGGGCGGGCTGACGCGGTTTTTGTCCTGCACGAGGAGGGTGTTAAGGGTGCGGTGCTGGTTGATGACGCCGTCGATGGTGTGCAGCGCCGCCTGTCTGGCTTTCATGTGAGGGTGTGTCCGGTGAGGTCGCGGCTGTGGCGCAGCGCGGCGGCGTCGGTCGCGGTTTTGCCCGGCAGTTGCAGGCGGGTGATGCGCAGGGTGCCGTCGGCGCAGGCGACGTCCAGCCCGTCTTCGTGGTGCGCGGTGATGGTGCCGGGCGCGGCGGCGGGGCTGTGGTTCAGGACGCGCGCGGCGTGGATGCGCAGCGGTTCGCCGTCCAGGGTGGTGTGGGCGATGGGGGTTGGGTTGTAGGCGCGGATTTTGCGCTCAAGGGTGGCGACGGCTTCGTGCCAGTCAAGGCGCGCTTCGGCTTTGTGGAGTTTGTGCGCGTAGCTGATGCCGTCTGCCGCTTGTGGTACAGGCTGGCGGCTTTGCGCGAGGATGTCCGGCAGGGTGCGCAGCAGGGTGTCGCTGCCGAGTGTCATCAGGCGGTCGTGCAGGCTGGCGGCGGTGTCGTCGGCGGTAATCGGCAGGCGCGCTTCGCTCCACACGGCGCCGGTGTCGAGGCCTTTGTCCATTTGCATGATGCAGATGCCGGTCTCCGTGTCGCCTGCCTCTATCGCGCGCTGGATGGGGGCGGCGCCGCGCCAGCGCGGCAGCAGTGAGGCGTGGATGTTGAGGCAGCCGAGGCGCGGGTATTCGAGAAACCACGGCGGCAACAGCAGGCCGTAAGCGGCGACGATGATGAGGTCGGGGCGTGGCAGTTCCGGGAGGGGCGGCGCGTCGGCGTGCAATTTTTCCGGCTGGGCGACGGGGATAGCGTGCGTGAGCGCGGTTTGTTTGACGGCGCTGGCGGTGAGTTTGCGCCCGCGTCCGGCGGGGCGGTCGGGCTGGGTGAGGACGCCGTCAATCAGGTAGTCGCTGCTGTTGATGAGCGCTTGCAGGCTGTGCGCGGCGAAGGCGGGGGTTCCGGCAAACCAGAGGCGGGCGCTCATGTGTCGCGTTCCTTTTGCAGGAGCGATTTGGCGAGTTTTTTTTCCAGCCGCTCGCGTTTGAGGCGCGAGAGGTGGTCGATAAAGAGGACGCCGTTCAGGTGGTCGATTTCGTGCTGGATGCAGACGCCCAGGAGGCCTTCCGCCTCGCCTTCGCAACGGCTGCCGCCGAGGTCGTAGTAGGCGTAGCGGATTTTTGCCGGGCGCTCCACGTCGGCGAATTGTCCCGGCAGCGACAGGCAGCCTTCCTGCCAGCTCGCGGTTTCTTCCGAGGCAGCGAGGATTTCCGGGTTGATCAGGATGAGTTTGGTATGCGGGATGGGCGCGTCCGGGGTTTCCGTTTCGTCATTTTCGCGGCGCAGCGGCACGTCCATGACGACGATGCGCTGGTGAATGTTCACTTGCGTTGCCGCCAGCCCAATGCCATGCGCTTCGTACATGGTCTCGAACATATTGTCGGTTATCGTCTTGAGTGCGTTGGTAAATTGGCTGACGGGTTCGGCGGTTTTGCGCAGGCGGCGGTCGGGATGGATGAGGATGTCAAGCAGCGGCATGGGGGCGTCCGGGAATTATTTTTACCGAAAAATGAATTTTTGGTATGAAAATGGTTAGGAAACGGCTATTATACGCGAACAGCCCTTACGGGGTGAAATGGAACCGAGAGATTAGAACCAGGAGTATTTATTGTGTTTAAAAGCCAATTGACAGGTCTGGGCATCGCCCTGGCAGTAGTGCTGGCAGGCTGTTCTTCGCCGCGCGATCCTTTCCTGAACCAGCAGGAACGTCCCACCGAGCTCTGTCTCAATGACGGCAGTTTCCCGCGCCAGCTCGCCAATACGGACGACGCCTTCCAGCAGCAGTACCCGATGCGCTATGTGGTGAAGAAGGGCGATACGCTGTGGGGGATTTCCAAGCGCTTCCTCATCCAGCCGTGGTACTGGACCAATATTTGGTACGACAACCCGCAGGTCAAGAACCCGCACCTGATTTATCCGGGCGACGTGCTGAGCGTGGTCGCCATCAACGGGCAGAAACGGGTGACGATTGTCGAGGCGGGCGAATATCACGGCGTGGATACCGGTCGCACTACCCGCGACGGTCTGCCGATTGTCCGCTACTCGCCGCATATGCGCGTTGACAATTTCGGCTCGCGTCCGGTTTCCATCGCCGGTGATGTCATTCAGGCACACGCGCTGAAGACCCGCATCCTCCGCCCGAATGAAATCCAGAACCTGCCGTTTGTCCTCGGCGACGCGGGCAATTACCTCACCCTGACCGAGCAGCAGGAAATTTATGCCAAGGGCATGAACAACGCGCAGCAGGGACAGCTTTATGGCGTTTACCGCCCGGTCGGCGAGCCGATTGTGGACAAGGCCAAATATAAAGGTCAGAAACAGGCGCCGGCGATTGGCTACGAAATGCGCTACATCGGCGAAGTCGGCGTGGTCGGCTACGACGTTGGCACCGATCTCACCAAGCTGCACATTCAGGAAGCGGTCGAGCCGATGCACGAAGAAGACGTCATTCTGCCGATTGACGCGCACGAAGACCCGGTCAATTACTTCCCGAAAATGCCGTCCGGCCAATGCTCACGCGGCTACATCATCCGCAGCGCGAACATCTATCCGACCATCAAGGAATTTGACACCGTCATCACCAGCTTTGGCCGCGACAACGGTGCCGAAGTCGGCGACATCTGGAAAATTGTCCGCGAAGGCCCGGCACGGCAGATGAAAGGCCAGCCGGTACAAGTCCCCGGACGCCAGGTCGGCTACCTGATGATTATCCGCGTCTATGACGACGTCAGTATCGGCTTCGTGCTGGATTCCAGCGAAAGCATCTACGAAACCGACAGCCTCGTCCGACCCTGATGACGTTTGACCTGCGAGCCTGGTGCGCACTGTTGCGTGCGCCGGGCGTCGGCAACAAAACCTACCACGCGCTTCTGGAAGCCTTCGGCTCACCGGAAGCGTTTTTTCATGCCCCGGCGGCGGAAGTGCGCAAGCGCCTGCCCAACCTTGCCACCGACAAAATCAGCCAATGGCAGGCGATGGCGGACAGCGCGGCGGTGGATGCCGACCTGGACTGGCTGGCGCAGGGCGACAGGCGGCACATCATCCCGCTGCATGACCCCGCCTATCCGCCGCTGCTGCGGCAAATCGCCGACGCGCCGCCGCTGCTGTACGTCCACGGCGACGCCCGCCTGCTCACCAGCACCCAAATCGCCATCGTCGGCAGCCGCAACGCGACCGAACCGGCGCGGCGCACCTGCCAACAATTCGCACACGCCTTCGCCCAGGCGGGGATTACCGTCACCAGCGGCCTCGCGCTTGGCATTGACGGCGCCGCACACGAAGGCGCCCTGCAGGGCGGCGGCAACACCATCGCCGTGGTCGGCACCGGCCTGGACCGCGTTTACCCCGCCCGCCATCACGACCTCGCACACCGCATCAGCGCGCAGGGCGCCATCGTCTCCACCTTCCCCATCGGCACCGGCGTCCGCCCCGGCAATTTCCCCAGCCGCAACCGTATCATCAGCGGCCTCTCGCTCGGCGTACTGGTCGTTGAAGCCTCGGCACAAAGCGGCTCGCTCATCACCGCCCACCTCGCCGCCGAACAGGGACGAGAAGTCTTCGCCATCCCCGGCTCCATCCACAACCCGCTCGCCAAAGGCTGCCACCGCCTCATCAAAGAAGGGGCGAAACTGGTCGAATCCGCGCAGGACATCCTCGAAGAACTCTACCCGCTGGCACGCGCCAACCTCGAAATGCAGGCCGAAAACCCGCCGCCCGCCTCTGCAAACACGGACGACGACGCCCATCCGCTGCTGGCGGCGATGGGCTTTGACCCCTGCCGCGTCGATGACCTCGTCGCCCGCCTCAATTTGACGCCTGCCGAAATTTCCGCCATGCTGATAATGTACGAACTGGACGGCCGTATCGCCGCATTGCCGGGCGGGATGTTCCAGCGCCTCAACTGACCCAACCCAAAGCAAGCCAGCCATGAGCACAAACCTCCTCATCGTCGAATCCCCGGCCAAAGCCAAAACCCTGCACAAATACCTCGGCAAAGACTACGAAGTCATGGCCTCCTACGGCCACGTGCGCGACCTCATCCCGAAAAACGGCGCAGTCGATACCGCAGACGACTTCGCCATGCACTACGAAATCATCGAGCGCAACGCCCGCCACGTCAACGAAATCACCAAAGCCGCCAAAAACGCCGAAAACATCTACCTCGCCACTGACCCCGACCGCGAAGGCGAAGCCATCTCCTGGCATTTGCGCGAAATCCTGCGCGAACGCGGCGCGCTGGACAACAAAAATATCTACCGCGTCGCCTTCCACGAAATCACCAAAAATGCCATCCAGCAAGCCGTCGCCCACCCGCGTAACCTCGAAATGGATTTGGTCAACGCGCAACAGGCACGGCGCGCGCTCGACTACCTCGTCGGCTTCAATCTCTCGCCGCTCTTGTGGCGCAAAGTCCGCCCCGGCCTCTCCGCCGGACGGGTGCAGTCGCCCGCGCTGCGCATGATTGTCGAGCGCGAGCGCGAAATAGAGGCCTTCAACAGCGAAGAATACTGGGACATCGCCGCCGCTATATCACACGGTGGGCAGGAATTTCCCGGCAAACTCACCGTCTATGCGGGCGAAAAAACCAAAAAATTCAGCTTTACCAACGCCGATGACACCCACGCCGCCATCGCCGCGCTCAAAGCCGCCGCACAAGGCATCCTCACCGTCGCCGAAGTCGCCAAAAAAGACAGCAAACGCAACCCCGCACCGCCCTTTACCACCTCCACCATGCAACAGGCGGCGGCGAACAAACTGCACTTCGGCGCGCAGCGCACCATGCGCGTCGCCCAGCGCCTCTACGAAGAAGGCCACATCACCTATATGCGCACCGACTCGGTCAACCTCGCACAAGAAGCCATCACCGCCATCCGCGACTGGGTCGGCCAACAATACGGCGCCAACTACCTGCCGGACAGCCCGCGCCACTACAAAACCAAATCCAAAAACGCCCAAGAAGCGCACGAAGCCATCCGCCCGACCGACTGCGGCCGCGACGCCGCCAGCCTCGGCCTTTCCGGCGACGAACAAAAACTCTACGAACTCATCCGCAAACGCGCCGTCGCCTCACAAATGGCATCGGCCATCCTCGAAAACGTCAGCGCCGACCTCTACGCGGGCGACGACAAAAACCAGTTCCGCGCCAGCGGCTCCACCATAAAATTTCCCGGCTACATGAGCGTTTACCAGGAAGAACGCGACGACAACAAAGAAGAAGACGACGACAACCGCCTGCTGCCGCCGATGCAAGCGGGCGACCGCCTGCAACTGCTGGACATCCTCGGCAACCAGCACTTCACCCAGCCGCCGCCGCGCTACTCTGAAGCCGCGCTCATCAAAGAACTCGAAAACAACGGCATTGGCCGCCCCTCCACCTACGCCAGCATCATCAGCACCCTGCAAGAGCGCGAATACGTCGAACAAGAAAACCGCCGCTTCATCCCGACCACCATCGGCAAAGTCGTCAACGACTTCCTCACCAAACACTTCGAACGCTACGTCGATTACGACTTCACCGCCCGCCTCGAAGACGACCTCGATGCCGTCTCGCGCGGCGAACGCGCCTGGAAACCGCTCCTCGGCGACTTCTGGGGCGCATTTTCCAACCAGATTGAAGAAAAAAAAGACATCCCGCGCGAAGAAGTGATGCAGGCACGCGAACTCGGCACCGACCCCAAAAGCGGCAAACCCGTCACCGTCCGCTTTGGCCGCTTCGGGCCGTTCGTGCAAATCGGCAGCAAGGACGACGAAGAAAAACCCCAGTTCGCCAGCATCCCCGCCGACCGCAACATGGACGAAATCACCCTTGACGAGGCGCTGGAACTGTTCAAACTGCCGCGCCACCTCGGCAGCAGCGAAGAAGACGGCGATATCAGCGCCAGCATTGGCCGCTACGGCCCCTACATCCGCTACGGCAAACGCTACGTTTCGCTGCCGAAAGAAGAAGACCCGCTCACCGTCACCCTGGAGCGCGCACTCGAACTCATCGCCGCCAAAAAAGAAGCCGACAGCCAAAAATACATCAAAGAAATCAAAAATGGCGATGAAACATTACAAATACTGAACGGTCGCTTTGGCCCATATGTAACCAATGGTAGTATTAACGCATCTATCCCAAAAACGATAGAACCTGCCTCGCTCGAACTCGAAGCCGCGCTGGAACTCCTTGAAAAAGCGAAAGCGCGCAAAGCCAAGCGGGGAACGACTACCGGCAAAACCGCCAAAAAAACCGGCGGCAAAACCACAAAAACAACCGCGAAAAAAGCCGCCGGCAGCACAGGGAAGACCACGCGCGGCAAAGCGACAAAAACAAAAGAGAGCAAAACATGAAAATTCCGGAAAATCACAGCCTGGACGACCTGCGCCACGGCTTTGGCTTCCTCATGCACGACACCACACGGCTGATGAACCGCTACTACGACCGGCGGGTGCGCATCTACGGCATCACCCGCACCCAGTGGACGCTGCTCACCTACCTCTCGCGCTACGAAGGCGTCAGCCAGACCAAACTGGCCGAATACATGGATTTGGCGCCGATGACGCTGACCCGGCAAATCGACAAACTCGAACAGGAAGGCCTGCTGGACCGGCGCCAAGACCCGCAAGACCGCCGCACCAACCTCATCTTCCTCACCGAAAAAAGCCAGCCGCTGATGAACCATATGCACGAAATCGCGGTAGAGGCGAAAGAAGCGGCGCTGAAAAACTTCAACGAAGACGAACGCGAAATCCTGCGCGACTACCTCGTGCGTATGCGGGAAAACATGGCCTCCGCCTGAACCGCCCCACTCCTGAAAACCCGCATCAGCGGGTTTTTTCATATACCAACCATCCCGACATAACGGAGCCAACCCATGCAAATCCTGTTTGAATTTCTGCTGGAACTCATTATCCAGACACTTGCAGAACTGCTCGGTATTGCCGTGGTTCAACGCTGGAAAAACTTCCCCGGCAAAGCATGGCTGTTTATGCCCGCTTGCGCCATTATCGGCGCATTGCTCGGCATTATCAGCCTGGCATTTCTCCCGACACCCTACATTCATCGCCCGCTATTGCAATGGCTCAATCTGCTCATGACACCGCTGCTGGTTGCCGCCATATTGGAAATACTGGGTCGTTGGCAAATCCGGCACGGCAAAACCCGCGCCCGACTGGCAATCTTTGGCTATGCCTGGATATTGGCTTTTGCGTTCACCGCCATGCGGATGCTGATGCGATCAAGATAAATATCATGACATTATGGTTACAGCCCGTCGCCGGGCATGAAAGAAAAGCGCTGCTTTCGCTGCAACTGTTCGCCCATCAGCAGGACTTTATCGAAACCATCCCGGAAATTCTGCACGAGGCGGACAGGGGCAAGACCTGGCAATTATTGGGCATATATCAGGGTAAAACCTTAATCGGCTTGGCGATGTATGGCGACTTTGCCGAGCCATTGCCCGATGGCGAACTCTGGTTAAACCAGATATTGCTGGATTGTCGCTATCAGGGCAAAGGCTTGGGCAAAGCCGCATTACAATTGATACTGGCGCGACTTGCTGACGAATTTTCCCAACGGCGTGAAGTGTTTTTAAGCGTTTTTGCCGAAAATACCGCCGCCATTCGCCTTTACCGGCAGGCGGGATTTGCTTTTAATGGAGCACTCGATACAAAAGGCGAAAGAATCATGAGCGGAGTATTGCCACGATGACGGTGTTATATAGCCAGACCATTACCACCCCGCTGGGGCAGATGCTTATTACCGCCAGCACACGCGGCGTTTGCCTGGCGGAATTTGCGGGGACGCCGCGCATGGAACGGGAAAGCCGTGATTTGGAGCGGCTGTTTCAGGCGCGCACCGAACCGGGCGGGAATGAACATACCGCGCAGGCGACGCAGGAACTCAGTGAATATTTCCGCGGCGGACGGCAAAGGTTCACCGTCGCGCTGGATACGCCGGGGACGGATTTCCAGCGGCAGGTGTGGGCGGCGTTGCGTGGCATTCCTTACGGCACGACCAGCCACTATCAGGCGCTGGCGGCGGCTATCGGCAAACCCGCTGCCGTGCGCGCCGTCGCGGCCGCCAATGGCGCCAACCGCGTTGCCATCCTCATTCCCTGCCACCGCGTCATCGGCAAGCATGGCGCACTCATCGGCTACGGCGGCGGCTTGCCGCGCAAAGCGTGGCTGCTTTCGCATGAGCGCGGCGGGCGGAATCATTCGCTGCCGGATTGGTTTGTAACGCTACAGGAGTATTTATGAATACTGTTTTTACCAAAGATGACGGTCTGCAACCCTATCCGTGGTTGCGGGTTTTATTGGGTTTTGCCGCAGGGATGTTTATTTTCCTTTTTATCAGCAGAGTGGTTGATTTTGCCATGGATTGGTATGACATAACCCCGGATATGTGGATTCGAGGCTTCTTTTTTTCCATTGTATGTTCAATGAAATTTTGGCTTTATACATTGATACCTTCCATATTCCTTATTTGGCAGCGTGCCGAATATAGCCGGCGGCGTATTATTCAAACGATAGTGCTGGTTGCCATATTATCTATGGCAATAGAGGTTTATTATCGGATAGTGGTTTATTACCGGATGTATGCCGGTTTCCGGGTAGTAGGTGAATCCTTGTTGACAACATGGTTTTTAATCTTCAGTTCTGCTGTAGAAACCGCTACTGTTTCTGCATTGATAGCAGGATGGCTGTTGCCCAAACCGCAAGATACAGGGGAAGATGATGAAGATTACCCGTATCACCGTGTCATTATTGGCTTTGCATTGTTGACTGGTATTTTGCATTACCTGTTGTTGCGTTTGCTCTTTGCCTTTCATGGTTTGGCATTGCCGCCAAAGCTGTTGGGACATGAATTGCTGTGGTTTCTCGCTCCTTCATTATTGATGGGGGCATGGTTTTCCTTTTGGCGTTTGCAGCGCAATTTGAAAGGGATTCTTCATGCGGTGCTGGTTACTTTGCTTCCGGCTGCGATGTTGTTTTTTTATTTCATGATTGCCCGGACGCAAATCTTCAAGGATTTTGGTCTGAATCTGCGGGAGTTGTGGATGATTCTTGCCGGTCTTGTCGCGGTTACCGTGCTGATTCTGGGATTGTTGCTGTTCCCGGCAGACGCGGATAATCCGCCTGCCCTGCTGGATTATGCGGGCATCATTGCCGTTTCTTTGGTGATAACGCTGGCTTTGCTGCTGTTATTGGGGCAGGCTTTCATGTATTTGCTGATTTTTATGGGCGGGATGTAGCGTGAACGTTCCGGCGCTGGTGTTGGTTTTCCTCGGCGGTGGTTTGGGCAGCGTCTGCCGCTATGCACTGAGCCTGCTGATGGCGCGCGGCGGTTCGCCCCTGCCGTGGGCGACGTTGGGCGTGAATGTGCTCGGCTGCCTGCTCATTGGCGTGTTCGCGCAGACACTCGCCCGCGACAGCGCCTTACGCGCGCTGTTTGTCGCCGGGTTTTGCGGCGGCTTTACCACCTTTTCGACGCTGTCGCTGGAATGCCTCGCGCTGTGGCAGGCGCAGCAGTTCGGCTGGCTGGCGCTGTATGTCGGCGCGAGTCTCGTGCTCGGTCTCGCGGCGGTGGCGGGCGGGTTCGCCCTCGCGCGTGCCGTCCTTGTATAATCGCCGCCTCTTTTTAACCACCCTGTAACCACCATGTACGCCACCTTCGAGAAATCCACCAATCCCTTCCCGCCCGACTGGTCGGCAGCGCCGCCGCAGACGCTGTTCGCCTTCATCCGCTATTACTGCCGGGGTTTTTACAAACCGCTGTGGATCATCATGATTGCGGGCATCGCCGTCGCCGTGCTGGAGGTGCTGCTCTTTGGCTTCATCGGCAACATCGTCGATTGGCTGGCGGCGCGCGCGCCCGATACCCTCCTGCGCGACGAGGGCTGGAAACTCGCCGGCATGGGGCTGGTGGTGCTGGTGCTGTTGCCGCTCTTTGGCTACATCGGCACCGTCGCGCGCAACCAGATGATTATGGGCAATATGCCGATGGCGGCGCGCTGGCGGATGCACAACTACCTGCTTGGGCAAAGCATGAGCTTCTATCAGGACGAATTTTCCGGGCGCGTCTCGGCGAAGGTGATGCAAACCGCGCTGGCGGTGCGGGCGGTGGCGACCACCTGCACCGACGTTATGGTGTACGTCGTCGCCTATTTCTTCTCCATTATCGCGCTGATGGCGAGCCAGCACTGGGCGATGATGCTGCTGATGCTCGCCTGGATTGTCATCTATGCGCTGGTGCTGCGCCATTATTTGCCGCGACTGCGCCAGGTGTCGGAAGCGCAGGCGGACGCGCGCTCGACCATGACCGGCCGCGTTACCGACGCCTACACCAACATCGCCACCGTCAAGCTGTTCGCGCACACGCGGCGCGAGGCCGACTACGCCCGTGGCGCGATGTACGAATTTCTCGGCACTGTCTATCACCAGTTCCGCATGGTGGCGAATCTGGACGTCATCGTGAACCTGCTCAACTACGCGCTGCTCTTCCTCATCGGCACGGTCGGCATCGGACTCTGGATGCACGGCCAGCTCGCCGTTGGCGCGATTGCCACCGCGACCGGCCTCGCGCTGCGCATGAACGGGATGTCGCACTGGATTATGTGGGAAATCGGCGGCTTGTCGGAAAACATCGGCACCGTCGCCGACGGCATGAATATGCTCGCCCGCCCGGTGAGCGTGCAGGACAAGCCCGGCGCGCAAGAGCTCGTCATCGACCGTGGCACCATCGAATTTGACAACGTCAGCTTCGGTTACGGCGCCAGTGAAGAAAAACACGTCTTGCACAACCTCTCGCTCACCATCCGCCCCGGCGAAAAAATCGGCCTCGTTGGCCGCTCCGGCGCGGGCAAATCGACGCTGGTCAATGCGCTCTTGCGCTTCTACGACCTCGACTCCGGCGAAATCCGCATTGACGGGCAGAACATCGCCGACGTCACCCAGGACAGCCTGCGCCGCCACATCGCGATGGTCACGCAAGACACCTCGCTCCTGCACCGCTCGGTGCGCGACAACATCCTCTACGGCCGCCCCGACGCCAGCGAAGCCGAATTGCAACACGCCATCGAACAGGCAGAAGCGGGCGACTTCATCGCCGGACTCTCCGACCAGCGCGGCAATACCGGGCTGGACGCGCAAGTCGGCGAGCGCGGCGTCAAACTCTCCGGCGGGCAGCGGCAGCGCATCGCCATCGCCCGCGTGCTGCTCAAAGACGCGCCCATCCTCATCCTGGATGAGGCGACCTCGGCGCTGGACAGCGAAGTGGAAGCCGCCATCCAGCAAAGCCTGAACCAGCTGATGCAAGGCAAAACCGTCATCGCCATCGCCCACCGCCTCTCCACCATCGCCGCGATGGACCGCCTCATCATTTTGGACGGCGGCCGCATCGTCGAACAGGGCAGTCACGACGAACTCATCGCGCAAGGCGGTCTCTACGCGCAACTGTGGTCGCGGCAAACCGGCGGCTATCTCGGCGGGGAAGACGGGGCGGAAAAATGAAAGACGATAATCCCATGCGGGACGTCCTTAATGGCGAAACAGATTAGTAGGGTGGGGCTTGCCCCACCATGAAAACCGGTAAACGTAGTCGGTCATTCATGGCTGTCATCAATCAAGGGTGTGTCTCGGCGCACCTTTTTCGCTTAAAGTATTGCTGCTGCATATCAGGGCGCTACATTGGGCGGGCAATGCGCAATGCGGCGGATAATTGAGTTACCCCGTTTAATACCTGCCGTACCGAAAACACGCGCGCCTATCACCGTGCAAAAATTGGCGAGCATTGCCCGATTATCGCGTGTTATTGCCTCTCCTGCTTTCTTACAATGCGTCCCTCATTTCACGGGAACAAACACATGACCTTACTCAAAAACAAAAACGCGATTATTACTGGCGGTAGTGATGGTATTGGCCTGGGCATTGCCACCGCATTTGCACAAGCCGGCGTCGGCACATTGCTGCTACTGGGGCGCGACGGGCAAAAACTGGAAACCGCCCGGCATTCGCTGGCGCAATTCCGGCAAACCTGCGTACATTGCCTCGTGGCGGATTTGGGCATTACCGCTGACATTACCGCCATTGCCGCACAAATCCTGCACCTTTTGCCGCAGCCGGATATCCTCGTCAACAATGCCGGACTGGGACGTTTTGTGCCATTCATGCAAATGGATGAAGCATTATTCGATGCGCATTTCAACCTGAATATCAAGGCGCCCTATTTCCTGACGCAGGCATTGCTGCCCGCATTGATGGCGCGCCAGGGCAATATCATCAATATCTCCTCTTACTTTGCGCAGCGGATGCTGCCCGACCGGGCGACAACGGCTTATTCCGCCAGCAAAGGCGCACTCAATTCCTTTACCAAAGCCCTCGCTTTTGAAATGGGTGCCAGCGGTGTGCGCGTCAATGCCATTGCACCCGGCAGCGTGCGCACTCCGCAATTGCAGCACAATATCGACGTCATGCCTGCGGAAAAGCAGCAGGCATTCGCCCGCATGATAAAAACCATTTATCCGCTGGGACACATTGGCAGCCCGGAAGACATTGGCAGGGCGGCAGCATTTCTGGCCTCCGACCATGCCGCGTGGATTACCGGCGCCGTGTGGGCAGTTGATGGCGGTTTAACCACGAACTGAAAAGAGCGTACAATGCTTGGCCTTATATATGACCGGAGCAATTGACATGACATTCAGTAAACAGGATATTCTTGACGCATTCAAACGTCGCGCAGCGACCGGCTATTATGATGGCAGCCGCAAAATTAGCGATGAAGACATGAACTTTATTCTGGAATTGGGACGACTTTCTCCCAGCTCCGTCGGCTCCGAACCCTGGCGATTTGTCGTGGTACAAAACCGTGCCTTGCGCGATGCCATCAAGCCGGTCGGTTGGGGCGTTGCCAACCAACTGGATGATTGCAGCCATCTGCTTGTGATTCTTGCGAAAAAGAATGCCCGCTATGACAGCGCGTTTATGCGCGACGTCTTGATTCGCCGTGGCCTTTCCGGCGAACAATTACAGGCGGGACTGGCGCGCTACAAACAATTCCAGACGGAAGACCTGAAACAGGCGGCAAACGAACAAACCTTGTTCGACTGGGCGTGCAAGCAAACCTATATTGCACTTGCTAATATGATGACAGGAGCGGCGATGATAGGAATTGATTCCTGCCCGATAGAAGGATTCAATTACGCTGCCGTCAATAAAATCTTTGCTGATGCCGGTATTTTTGATCCGGCGGAATGGGGTATTGCGGTAATGGCGACTTTTGGTTATCGCAGCCGCGACATTATGCCGAAAGCACGCAAACCATTTGATGAAGTGGTGCAGTGGGTGTATTAAGTACAGGATGTTTATCTTGGCGGGATAAATAAATGAAAACTGCCTCTAAACGCTGTTTACAATTGGCCATAACATGATGATTTCATTCGCAGGTTTGGTTAAGGCCTGTTTACCATTCAGCCGTAAACACGCCCAAGCCAATGCGGTTGCGTGGCGACGATTTTGTGAGCTACATCATTAGTTTGTAGGGTGTGTGCCGCAGGCACGCACGCGTTTGCCGATGTCAAATTCCCGCGTGCGTGTCGGCTACGCCGCCACACACCCTACGCACGGAACCCACCCGCTGCGGGTTTAGCCCTGCGGAGGAGGGAGGTCTAAATGGTAAACAGCCCTTAGCGACACTAAATGAATTACAAAAAAACGCGCCCAAGGGCGCGTTTTCTTTTACCGGGATTATTCGCTGAGCAGCGACAAATCGGCGATTTGGTCGAAGCCGTGTTGCAGGGTGGTGAGCAGGGCGAGGCGGTTTTGTTGCAGCGCCGGGTCGTCGCTCATCACCATCACGTCGGTGAAGAAGGCGTCTAAAGGCGCGCCGAGGGTCGCCAGTTGTTCCAGCGCGGCGCGGTAGTCGCTTTTTTGTAGTTCTGCGTCGATGGCAGGGGCGAGCGTCTGCCAGTTTTGCCACAGCGCCTGTTCGGCGGGCTCAACGAGGCGGTCGGAGGCAACTGCTTCGTCGCGCTCGCCGTTCTTTTTCAGGATGTTGCGGATGCGTTTGGCGCTCGCGAGCAGGCTGGCGGCGCTTGGGCTGCCGGCGAAGGTGTCCAGCGCGCGGATGCGACGCTCGATATCGACGAGGTCGTCGCTGCCGAGTGCCAGTACCGCTTGGCAGGTTTCGCTGCGGATGCCCTGTTCGCGGTAGTGGCTGTCGAGGCGCTCCAAGATGTATTCGCGCACGGCGGCGACGTGTGTCGGCGCGCCCAGCGCGGCGTCGTACTGCGCGGCGCTTTTGTCGAGCCATACGGCGAGCGGCAGCGCCAATTCGTTCTCCGTTATCAGGCGGATGAGGCTGATGGCCATGCGGCGCAGCGCGTAGGGGTCTTTGCTGCCGGTCGGTTTGGCGCCGATGGCGAAGCCGCCGACGAGGGTGTCGAGTTTTTCGGCGATGGCGAGCGCAAGCCCGGTGCGCGTTTGTGGCAGTTCGCCGCCCGCACCGCGCGGCTGGTATTGTTCGTCCAATGCTGCGGCGATGTCGGCACTGTAGCCTTCGGCGGCGGCGTAGTAGCGCCCCATCAGTCCTTGCAGTTCGGGGAATTCCATCACCATTTCGGTCAAGAGGTCGCTTTTGCTGATGCGCGCGGCGGTGGCGACGTTTTCAGCGTTTGCGCCGCAGACGGGGGCAAGCGCCCGACCCAGTACTTCAAGGCGGCGGGTTTTGGCGGCGACGGAACCGAGTTTTTCCTGGTACACGACGTGTTCGAGGCGCGGCAGGTAGTCGGCGAGTTTATGCTTGAGGTCTTGTTGCCAGAAGAATTCGGCGTCGGCGAAGCGCGGGCGGATGACTTTTTCGTTGCCTTTGCGCACGGTGGCCTCATCGCGGGATTCGAGGTTGGCGATGGCGATGAAGTGCGGGCGGATTTTGCCGTCCGCGCCGACGACGGCGAAGGTTTTTTGGTTGTCCTGCATGGTGGTGATGAGGACTTCTTGCGGCACGGCAAGGTAGCGCTCATCAAAGCTGCCCGCGATGGCGACCGGCCATTCGGTCAGGCTCGCCACTTCCGCGAGTAGCGCGGGCGGGATGACGGCAACGCCGCCGAGTGCCGCCGCTTTGGCCTCGACTTGCGCGCGGATGCTTTCCATGCGCGCGGCGTGGCTGGCGATGATGTGCGCGTCGCGCAGGTCGGCTTCGTAGCTGGTGGCGCTGGCGATGGCGACGGCTTGCGGGTGGTGCACGCGGTGGCCGAGGGTTTCGCGTCCGGCCTGGAGGCCGAAGTATGTGAGCGGCAGTACGCGCGCATCGGCCAAGGTGACGAGGCTCAACACCGGGCGGACGAAGCTCTGTTCGTGATCGCCCCAGCGCATCCGCTTGGCAATCGGCAGGTTGTCGCAGACGTGGCGGAACAGTTCGGGCAGGAGTGCTTCCAGCGGTTGCCCGGGCTGTTCGCCGTAATACATCAGCCATTTGCCTTTCGGTGTGTCTTCAACGGCAAGGGCGGCGACGTCCACCCCGCAGGAAGCGGCGAAGCCGAGCGCGGCTTTGCTCCAGTTGCCATTCTGGTCTTTGGCGGCGGCGAGCGCCGGGCCTTTGCGCTCAATTTTTTGGTCGCTCTGGCGGGTGGCAAGGTCGTGGATGCGCCAGGCGAGGCGGCGCGGCGTGGCGAATGTTTCGATGGCGCCGTGCGCCAGTCCGGCGTCGCCCAGCGCCTGCGCCCACAGGTCGCGTCCGGCGTCGGCGAGGGCGGTAACGGCTTTGGTCGGCAGTTCTTCAACGCCGATTTCGATTAACAGGGTGGTAGTGGCGCTCATGCGGTTTCTCCTTGTTTACAGAGCGGGAAGCCCAGCGCTTCGCGGCTGTGGTACCAGGCGACGGCGGCGGCTTTGGAGATGGCGCGCACGCGCAGGATGTAGCGCTGGCGCTCGGTGACGGAGATGGCGCGGCGGGCGTCAAGCAGGTTGAAGGTGTGCGAGGCTTTCAGCGCCTGTTCGTAGGCGGGCAGCGGCAGGCCAGCTTCTGCCAGTTGCAGCGCCATTTTTTCCGCCGCTTCAAATTGGGCGAAAAGGCTGTCCACGTCGGCATGTTCGAAGTTGTAGGCGGACTGCTCGCGCTCGTTTTGCTGATGCACGTCGCCATAGCGGACGATGCCCTGCGGCGTGGTCGTCCAGACGAGGTCATAGACGCTATCGACGTCTTGCAGGTACATGGCGATGCGCTCCAGACCGTAGGTCAGCTCGCCCATCACCGGCTTGCATTCGAGACCGCCCGCCTGCTGGAAGTAGGTGAACTGCGAGATTTCCATGCCGTTCACCCACACTTCCCAGCCCAGCCCCCAGGCACCGAGGGTCGGCGATTCCCAGTTGTCTTCGACGAAGCGCATATCGTGTATCGCCGGGTCAATGCCAATAGCGCGCATGGATTCGAGGTACAAATCCTGAAAACGCGGCGGCGACGGCTTCATCACTACCTGGAACTGGTAGTAGCGTTGCAGGCGGTTGGGGTTGTCGCCGTATCTGCCGTCGGTGGGGCGGCGCGACGGCTGCACGTAAGCGGCATTCCACGGCTCGGGGCCGATCGCCTGGAGGAAGGTCGCGGTGTGGAAGGTGCCTGCGCCCACTTCCATATCATAGGGTTGCATGATGACGCAGCCCTGCTGCGCCCAGAAGCGTTGCAGGGTGAAGATCATGTCCTGAAAGTTCAGTACTTCAGCCATAAAAGGTGTCCGGTTGAGAAAAGGGCGGCATTGTAGCGCAAGCGGGGGGAGGGTAGGGCGGTGGGCTGCTTCCACCAGAAATATATAGCCATCCACCGAAAGCCTCATACTGTGTTGCGTCGCCTCGCCGTACAACCGCGTACTGCCTTCGGCGACGCGCCTTGTCTGAAACTTTCGGTGGATGGCTATACATATACGCGAACAAATTACGTAAGCCAGGTGAGTGCGCCGCTTTCGGCAATCTGGAGTTTGTTATGCGCGACGAGGTAGCGAATCATTGCTTCTGTTTGTGCGGTATCCAGCTTTAGCAGGTGTTGGCAGACGGTCATCAGACTGGCGCGTTTGGTGGGTTTGTTTTGCCGGAATTTACTAAAAAAGAGTTTTGCTTTTTCTTCAAGTTCATTTTTGACGGGATGCGTTATGGTATTGGTAAAAGGTGGATATAAAACCTTGTCGCCTTCGCGGCGCAAAATGCCATTTTTCTCGCAATAAACAATGCATTTTTCTATTGCCGCATCGTCTGAATCCAGTCCAAGACTGACGGATTTGGTGCGGATGGTATTTTTGAGTCCGTCTGTTTTTCCGGCTTTTGCTACCGTAATGTGGGCAATGATTTTTTGCTGCATGGATTGCGGGTCAAGATGGTAATTGAGCAATCCATGCCCATCCAATGTAATCAGCGTTTTTGTTATCAGTTTGTCCACCGCTTTATGAATGGCTGCTTTGGCATCGCTTTCGGCATATATTTGCAGTGATTCGCACAAATACCTGCATAAAAGGTTTTCCAGATTGTCGCGCCCGCGCGGGCGGAAGCTGTCGGGTTGCATCAGATATTGTTGTGCTTTTTTGTAGAGGTCATGCACGATGGCGCTATTGTTTTGCGGTGGCAGCGGTTCGGTGGTTTCTTTATCTGCCGTTGCTGCAATGGCGGTGGGTACAACGGCTTCGTCCGCTGTTTGGATGGCGGGCGTTGTTATTTCTGTTTGCGGCAATGGTGCCGCATCTGCCAATGTGGCAATGCGCACGATGCCACGGCAATGTTGGCCGCTTTCCATGTGTTCGACCAGTACGTCAAAGCCGGTATCACGCGAGAAGATGCAAATAATCGCGTCTTTGTCCTGCTCACTGATTTTGCCGAGGTAGTAGGCGAGGTAGAAATCGAGTGCGTTTTTGCCGGTTTTGGCGATACGGATGATATGGGCGTTTTTGCCAAAGCGGCAGAGTGCTTCGCAGAGTTCTATGGGCAATGTTTTTTGGGTTTTGCCGATAAAGAGCCAGATATGGCATTGGCTTTCGTCGAGTGCGGCGAATTGTGCCGCGTCTGGCTGGATGTTTTCGTAATCTATCAGGATGTGCTGCATGGTTTCTTCCTTGATTGGGAGGGGCGTCGTATAAAAAACCGCCCCGGAGGGCGGTTTTTTAGTCGATGCGGTTTTAGTAAGCGCCGAGGATGTCGAGACCGGGCAGCTTCTTGCCTTCGAGGTATTCGAGCATGGAGCCGCCGCCGGTGGAGATGTAATCGACTTTGTCTTCGATGCCGAATTGGCCGATGGCAGCGATGGTGTCGCCACCGCCGGCGAAGGTGAAGCCGGGGCAGGCAGCAATCGCGGCGGCAAGCGCTTTGGTGCCTGCGGCGAACGGGGCCATTTCAAAGACGCCGACCGGGCCGTTCCAGACGACGGTCTTCATCTCTGCAATAACGCGCGCGTAGTTTTCGGCGGTTTTCGGGCCGATGTCCAGGATCATTTCGTTGTCGGCAACGTCTTCTACCGCTTTGACGGTCGCTTTGGCGTCGGCGGAGAATTCGGTGGCGACGACGACGTCCACCGGCAGCGGGATGTTGACGCCGCGTGCGCGCGCGTTTTCGAGCATGGTTTTGGCGTCGTTCAAAAGGTCGGGTTCGTAGAGCGAGGCGCCGACGTTGATGCCTTCGGCGGCGAGGAAGGTGTTGGCGATGCCGCCACCGGGGATGAGGGTGTCCACTTTTTCCAGCAGCGACTGGAGGACGAGCAGTTTGGTGGAGACTTTGGAGCCACCGACGATGGCGAGCAGCGGCCGCGCCGGGTTTTTGACGATTTTTTCCAGCGCTTCGACTTCTTGCTGGATGAGCAGGCCGGCAACGGCGGTTTTGGCTTTTTCGGCGACGCCGTAGGTGGAGGCCTGGGCGCGGTGGACGACGCCGAAGCCGTCGCTGACGAAAACGTCGCACAGCGCGGCGTATTTTTCGGCGAGCGCCGGGTCGTTTTTCTTTTCGCCTTTGTTGAAGCGGCAGTTTTCGAGCATGACGATGTCGCCCGGAGCGACGGCAGGCGCCTGGTCGAGGTAGTTTTTGATGAGCGGTACGTTTTTGCCGAGCAGGTTGCCGAGGTAGGCGGCGACGGGGGCGAGGCTGAAGGCTTCGTCGTATTCGCCTTCGGTCGGGCGGCCGAGGTGCGCCATGATCATCACGGCGCCGCCGTGGTCAAGGACGTAGCGGATGGTCGGCAAGGCGGCCTGGATACGGGCGTCGCTGGTGATTTTGCCGTCTTTGAGCGGGACGTTGAGGTCCAGCCGCATCAGGACACGTTTGCCGTTGACGTCGATTTCGCTGAGTTTTTTCATGGTTTTCTCTCCTCAAGGGATTAGTGGGTGAAGGGGGTGGTTGGCGGGAGATGCGGGCGGTTACGGCGCAAGCGCCTAACCGCCCCTACGGTTTTGGTTTAGAGCAGCGCCTTGCTTTTGGCGACGACGTTTTCGACGGTGAGGCCGAACAGCGGGAAGAGTTCGGCAGCCGGGGCGGATTCGCCAAAGGTGTCTATGCCGATGACGGTGCCGTGGTCACCGCAGACGCCGCGCCACGGTTGGGTGACACCCGCTTCGACGACGACGGTCGGGATGCCTTTGGGCAGGACGCGGTTGCGGTAGTTGACGTCTTGTTGTTGGTAGATTTCAAAGCAGGGCATGGAGACGACCTGGATGCGCAGGCCTTCTTCGCGCAGTTTGGCGGCGGCAGCGGTCACAAGCGCGACTTCCGAGCCGGTGGCGACGAGGACGAGGTCTGGTTTTTCGGCCGCTTCGAGGATGTAGCCGCCTTTGGCGATGGCTTTGCGGGTTTCTTCGTTGCGTTTTTGTTCGGGCAGGTTCTGGCGGCTGAGCGCGAGTACGGTCGGCGTGCTTTGGTTGAGCGCGCTGCGCCAGGCGACGAGGGTTTCTTGTTGGTCGCAGGGGCGCCAGACGTGGATGTTGGGGATAAGGCGCAGCGAGGCGATTTGTTCGATCGGCTGGTGGGTCGAGCCGTCTTCGCCGAGACCGATGGAGTCGTGGGTGAGGACGTAGGTGACGGGCAGTTTCATCAGCGCGGCGAGGCGGATGCCGTTTCTCATGTAGTCGGAGAAGACGAGGAAGGTGCCGCCGTAGGCGCGCAGGCCGCCGTAGAGGGCGAGGCCGTTCATGATGGTCGCCATCGCAAATTCGCGCACGCCGTAGTGGATGTAGTTGCCGCTGAAGTCGCCAGGCAGGATGGATTTGGAGGCGGCTTTGCTCCAGGTGAGGTTGGAGCCGGTGAGGTCAGCCGAGCCGCCGATGAGTTCGGGCAAAAGTGGTGCGAGCAGGTTGATGGCGTTTTCGGAGGCTTTGCGGGTGGCAATGGCGCCGCCGGTTTCGTTGTATTGGGCGAGGGTGCTGTCAATGACGCGGTCAATGCCGTCCGGCAGTTTGCCGCTCATGGCGCGCGCGTATTCTTGGGCTTCTGCCGGGTATTTGTCCTGGTATTCTTGCCAGATGTGCTCCCACTGGTCTTGCAGTTTGGCGCCTTTGTCGCGCAGGCTGGCAACCTGGTAGGCGTCGGCGGGCAGTTCAAAGTCGCCGGCGGGCAGGCCGAGCGCCTGTTTGGTCAGCGCGATTTCTTCTTTGCCGAGCGGCGCGCCGTGGGTTTTTTCGGTGCCTTCGAGGTTGGGCGAGCCAAAGCCGATTTTGGTGCGGCAGATGATGAGCGAGGGTTTGGCGGTTTCGGCTTTGGCGGCGGTGATGGCGGCGTCTATGGCGGCGTGGTCGTGTCCGTCCACATCGCGGATGACGTGCCAGCCGTAGGCTTCATAGCGCAGCGCGGTGTCTTCGCCAAACCATGGCGCGATTTCGCCGTCAATGGAGATGCCGTTGCTGTCGTAGAGGCAGATGAGTTTGCCGAGGCCGAGGGTGCCGGCAAGCGAGCAGGCCTCGCTGGAGACGCCTTCCATCAGGCAGCCGTCACCGGCGAAGACGTAGGTGTAATGGTCAATGAGCGGCAGGCCGTCGCGGTTGTAGCGTGCGGCCATGTGACGCTCGGCGATGGCGAAGCCAACGGCGGTGGCGATGCCCTGGCCGAGAGGGCCGGTGGTGAGTTCGACGCCAGGGGTGTCGTGGTATTCGGGGTGGCCGGGGGTTTTGCTGTGCAGTTGGCGGAAGTTTTTCAGGTCGTTCAGCGAGATGTCGTAGCCGGTGAGGTGCAGTGCGGCGTATTGCAGCATGGAGGCATGGCCGTTGGAGAGGACGAAGCGGTCGCGGTTGTACCATTGGGTGTCGGCCGGGTTGGCGCGCAGGTGGTTATGCCAGAGGACGGCGGCCATGTCGGCCATGCCCATCGGTGCGCCGGGGTGACCGGAGTTGGCTTTTTGTACCGCGTCCATGCTGAGGATGCGGATGGATGCGGCGAAGGTTTGCAAGGGGGTCATAAGCGCTCCTTTTGCGGGTTGGTGGGGATTCAGGCCGCTTCGGCGGTGGTCGTGGCGGGTGGCGCTGCCGGGGCAAGCAGTTCGAGGTAGTCGAAGAAGATGTTGAGGGTTTCATACAGGGCAACGTCCGGTACGAATTCTTCTTTGTCGTCTTCGTCTTCGACAACGGCGTTACGCTTGTCAATTTCTTCCTGTTTTTTCTTGTCGGCGTTCAGCGCGGGCAGGTCGCGGCGTTGGGCGGCTTCGTAGTCGTCCTGGTATTTTTTCCAGTTTTCGTGCTCCTGTTTGCGCTCGGCGAGGTTGAGCGGCCAGGTTTTTTGCCGGTTTTTTTCGAGGACTTTGTCGATGTATTCCTGGTAGCGGCGCAGCGGTGCTTTGCCCAGCATCCGGGTTTCGTGCAGTTGGCGCAGGGCGTTGATGGTGCTGTCGGCGATTTTGCCTGCCGGGGTGATTTTCGCTGCCTTGATTTCTTTCCACGGCAGGGCGTAGTCCTCGCTTTGCTCGCCGACTTCTTCGAGCGGGAAGATGCTCGGCAGGGCGATGTCCGGTGAGACGCCCCGGAATTGGGTGCTGCTGCCGTTGACGCGGTGGAACATGGCCATGGTGAATTTCATCGAGCCGAGGCTGGGGGTATTGCTGGTGACGAATTCGTTGAGGTTGACCATGGTTTGTACGGTGCCTTTGCCGAAGCTGTTGCTGCCAATGATGATGCCGCGCCCGTAGTCCTGGATGGCGGCGGCGAAGATTTCGGAAGCGGAGGCGGCGTAGCGGTCGATGAGGACGGCAAGCGGGCCGTCGTAGCTGGCGCCTTCGATGTCGTCGGTTTCGTTGCGCACGCCGCCCTGGGCGTCGGAGACGAGGACAACCGGGCCTTTGTCGATAAAGAGACCGACGGTTTTCACCGCTTCATACAGCGAGCCGCCGCCGTTGCTGCGCAGGTCGATGACGACGCCGTCCACTTTGGCGGTTTTGAATTCTTGCAGGAGTTTTTCGACGTCGCGCGAGGTGCTGCGGTAGTCGTTTTTTTCTTGTTGTGCGCCTTCAAAGTCCATGTAGAACGAGGGCAGGTTGATGACGCCGATGCGGCGGGTGACGCCGTCTTCGGTGACTTCTTCGATGGTGGATTGGGCGGCCTGTTCTTCGAGTTTGACTTCGTCGCGTTCGAGGGTGATTTCGCGTACGCCTTTGGCAGCGTTGGCGGGGTCAACCATCAGCCGCACCAGTGTGCCTTTTTTGCCACGGATGAGGTCAACCACTTTGTCGAGCCGCCAGCCGGTGACGTCCACAAATTCGCCGTCCGTACCCTGGGCGATGGCGATGATTTTGTCCTTGAGGCTAAGTTTGCCGCTTTTGTAGGCGGGGCCACCGGGGACGAGTTCGCGGATGGTGACTTGTTCTTCTTCGGAGGAGAGTACCGCGCCGATGCCTTCGAGCGAGAGGCGCATATTGATGTTGAAGTCTTCGTTGTTGCGCGGCGAGAGGTAGTTGCTGTGCGGGTCGAAACGGCTGCTGAGGACGTTCATGTAGATGTCGAAGACGTCGTTCATGCTGATTTGGTTGAGGCGTCGCAGCGCGCCGGTGTAGCGGCTGCGCAGCAGTTTCAGCGCTTTTTCTTCGCTTTTGCCGGAGACGCGCAGGCGGATGAGCTGGTCTTCGATGCGTTTTTCCTGCTCGGCCTGGGCGGCTTCCACGGTGGTCGGCCACGGGCGCTCTTTTTCGGCCTTGTAGTCGGGGTAGGTGACGGTGTCTTTGCCGTTCAGGTCGAACGGGCGGGAAAGGCGCTCCAGCGACCAGCGGTTGAGCGCGTTTGCCCGCTCGCTGTAGCGCTGGTAGATGGCGAGGATGCCGCCCAGGTCGCCTTTGTTGGCCTGCATCAGGGTATCGCCGTAGCGTTTGAATTCGTCGATGTCGCTTTGCAGGAAGTAGATGTGCGACGGATCCAGCGCTTGCAGGTAGTCGCGGTGTACGTCGGCAGCGACGGCGGAGAGTTTTTGTTTGCGGTAGTGGTGGTTGACCAAAAGATTGGCGCCCAGTCGCAGCGCCTTTTTGTGTTCGTTGCTGATAATCAGCGGTTCGGGAGCGTAATCGGGAACTTTTTCAGCGGTTTGGCCGGCGTTGCTGTGTACGCAGGCGGCAAGGAGGATGGCAAAGAAAATGACGGGCAGTCGTTTCATCATAAAGTTACGGGTTTGAGTGGTTGAAAAACCACGTCAGTTTAGCATGGAATCCACCCAGCGCGGCACTTCCACCGTGGCTTTGCCGCTGTAAACGTGGTGGAATTGTGCCGCCCCTGCGCCGGGTTCGAGGTTGATTTCGCTGATGTCTGCGCCGTAGTGGCGGGCGAGTGCAGCGAATCCTGCCGCCGGGTACACATGGCCGGAGGTGCCAATGGCGGCAAAATGGGTGCAGCGCTCCAGTTTTTCTTCAATAGTTTCCATGTAATAGGGCATTTCACCGAACCAGACGATGTCCGGCCGCATCCCGCCCGCGCGTTTGCAGGTCGGGCAGACGGTTTGCTGCGAACAGTCGCCGTGCCAGTCATGGGCGACGCTGTCGCAATAGAGACAGCGCAGGGCGAGCAGGCTGCCGTGCATATGCAGCACTTCCGCTGAGCCGGCGCGCTCGTGCAGGTCGTCCACATTTTGCGTCACCAGCGTCACCCGCCCCGGCAGCGCCTGTTGCAGGCGGGCGAGGGCGATGTGGGCGGCGTTGGGCTGCACGTCAGCATCGTGCAGGCGGGCGCGGCGCGCGTTATAAAATTCGTGTACCAGTTTGGGATTGCGGGCGAAACCTTCCGGCGTTGCCACGTCTTCCACGCGGTGGTTTTCCCACAAACCATCACTGGCGCGGAAAGTCGCAATGCCGGATTCGGCGGAAATGCCCGCGCCGGTCAAAATCACAATACGCTTATCTGCCATGACGCTCCCCCCAACAGGCGGCAAAAAACAGTATCGCCCAGCCGAGCAAGAAGGCAATACCGCCTACCGGCACGACCAGGCGCAAATCCGGCGTTCCCGTGAACGCCATCCAGTACAGGCTGCCGCAGAAGGCGAACAACCCCAAAATCCACAAAAAACCGGCGGTGCGGCACAGCAGCAGCGGCCAGGACGGCGGCAACGACACCAGCGCCAACAGCGCCAGCGTATGCACAATCTGATAACGGTGTGCCTTGTCGAAAAAATCGGCGTGTTGCCCGGCGTTGAACAGCCCATGCCCCGCCAGCGCACCCAGCGTCACCCACAAAAAACCGCTCAAGGCGGCGAACAGCAGGAACAGCCGCTTTGCCACATCGCGCCGTGGGCGCGGGCGCGGCATCTTTGCCGTTACCACCGGCCTGGGCGTCTGTTCTGCATTTACCTGATTTACCATCCATCCTCCTTCAATCCCTGCGCAATACCGCGCGTTTTCAACAATAAAGACCAATCGCTGCTATAATCCCGCAGCTCAAAAACGGGCATCAAATATGTTACCACCAGTGGCGAACCCCGCGACAATCACCGCCCGCATCGCCCCTCCCACCATCCACCAAACCTTCCCGCATCATGGCATTCAACTGGCTCAAAAAACATTTCAGCAAAAGCGACGCCCCCGCCCAACCTGCTGCCGCAGAACCGGCAACCCTTGAAACCCCTGCCGAACCCACCGCAGCAACAACCCCACCGCAGGCCGACGCGGCAACTGCCGCCGAAACCGTCACAGCAGAGCCTGTCGCTGAAGAAAAAGAAGAAAAAACAGAGACCGCCGCCGAACCGCCCGCTGAAACCGCAGAAACGGTTGAAGCAGCTCCCGAAACCGTTATAACTGTGACAGAAGAGCTGCCACCCGCTGAAACCGTACCCCCGCCTGCTCCTGAAACAACAGCAGAACCCGTCCAGCCGCAGGCCAAACCCAAGAACGACAGCGGCGGCTACTTCGCCCGCATCCGTCAAGGCTTGGCGAAAACGCGGCGCGGCTTTGCCGACCTCTTCCTCGGCAAAAAAACACTCGACCAGGACCTGATTGACGACCTCGAAACCCAGCTGCTCACCGCTGATGTTGGCATCGAAGTCACGCGCAGCATCATTGACAGCGTCACCGCGCAAATCGACCGCAAAGAACTGAAAGACGTGGAAGCCGTCAAGGCGGCGGTGCGCGACCATATGCAAAACCTGCTCGCCCCCTACGCGCTGCCGCTCGACACCAGTTGCGCCAAACCCTACGTCATCCTCATGACCGGCATCAACGGCGCGGGCAAAACCACTACCATCGGCAAACTGGCGCGCCACTTCCAGCAAGAAGGCAAAAAAGTCATGCTCGCCGCAGGCGACACCTTCCGCGCCGCCGCCGTTGAACAACTGCAAACCTGGGGCGCGCGCCACAACGTCCCGGTCATCGCGCAGGGAACGGGTGCGGATGCCGCCTCCGTCGCCTACGACGCGCTCCAGTCCGCCACCGCGCGTGGCATTGACGTCCTCATTATCGACACCGCCGGCCGCTTGCACACCCAGGATCACCTGATGGAAGAACTGAAAAAAATCAAGCGCGTTATCGCCAAACTTGACCCCGCCGCACCGCACGAAACCATGCTCATCATCGACGCGGGCAACGGTCAGAACGCGCTGCGCCAGGCCGAACAATTCCACAAAGCAATGCAATTGGACAGCATCACCGTCACCAAACTGGACGGCACCGCCAAGGGCGGCATTCTCTTTGCCATCAGCGAAAAACTGGGGATTCCCATCCGCTACATCGGCGTTGGCGAGCAGCCTGAAGACTTACGACCCTTTAATGCACAAGAATTTGTGCAGGCGCTACTATATGCAGAATAAAACGTAAACCACCAAACAAACAGAAATTCAAAACACAAACGGAGATCAAATGACAGCTAACGCACTGGTTTTAACAAACAAAAACTGGCTTACCCCAAGCACCGACATCGACCAATACATCGCCAAAGTTCGCCAAATCCCGGCGCTGGATGCCGAAGAAGAACGCAAACTCGCCATCGCCCTGCAAGAAACCAACGACATCAACGCCGCGCAAACCCTCATCGTGCACCACCTCAAATTCGTCGTCCACATCGCGCGCGGCTTCACCGGCTACGGCCTGCCGCTCGGCGATCTCATCCAGGAAGGCAACGTCGGCCTGATGAAAGCCGTCAAACGCTTCGAGCCGCAACGCGGCGTCCGCCTCGTCTCCTTCGCCGTTCACTGGATTAAAAGCGAAATCCACGAATACATCATCCGCAACTGGCGCATGGTCAAAATCGCCACGACCAAGGCGCAGCGCAAACTCTTCTTCAACCTGCGCAGCATGAAAAAAAGCCTGAACTGGCTGAACGAAAGCGAGGCCAAAGTCATTGCCGACGAACTCAACGTCAGCACCAAAGACGTCTTTGAGATGGAAAGCCGCATCCACGGTCAGGACATCGCCTTTGAACTGAATGACGACGACGAAGACAACGACCACTTCAGTCCGTCGCAATGGCTGGCCGATGACAGCATTGACCCGGCAGAGCACACCGAACACGCCGAACACGAAAACCTGATGCAGCGTAAACTGGCGAAAGGCCTGCAAGCGCTCGATCCGCGCAGCCGTGCCATTGTCCAGGCACGCTGGTTGAACGAAGACAACAAGGCGACCCTGCAAACGCTGGCCAGCGAATACAACGTCTCGGCCGAGCGCATCCGCCAAATCGAACAACAGGCGATGCACCAGTTGCGGGCGCATATCGAAGCCTGACAACCCAGCGAAACCGGATGCCCGCATCCGGTTTTTGCTTGAAACGCAAGGAAAAAAAGCACAGCGCCGATTGCGCCCACCCACAATCCCCTTATAATACCGCCATGCAAACAACAAATTCAGGAGACCCCGTAGTGAGTGCCCAAATCAAAAAAGCCGGACTGAAAGTCACCGGCCCGCGCATGAAAATCCTCGAAATCATGGAACGCGAAACCACCGACAACGACCGCCACCTCAGCGCGGAAGACGTTTACAAAATCCTGCTCAAGGCAGACGAAGACATCGGTCTTGCCACCGTGTACCGCGTGCTGACCCAGTTTGAACAGGCAGGCATCCTCAAACGCCACAACTTTGAAGGCAACCACAGCGTCTTTGAAATTGACAACGGCGACCACCACAACCACCTTATCTGCGTCAAAACGGGCAAAGTGGTGGAATTTTACGACCCGGCGATCGCCAAACGCCTGAAAGAAGTCGCGCGCGAATACGGCTACGAACTGGAAGACCACAGCCTCGTCCTCTACGGCGTGTACGACGAAGCGCTCGCCAAATCCGTCGGCAAAGCTTGAATTTATTGGAATCAAAAAAAAACCGGATGCCATCGCATCCGGTTTTTCTTTTGTCCGCTTCTGTTACGGCGCAGCTAACGGTGATTTACTGCGGTTTCAATAACGAGGCTGTTGCCTGCTGTTTGCGCTCGGCACGCAGGCGGGCGCGGGTGGCGCGGAAATAGGCGCGACGGCGGCGGCGGCGCCAAATGTAATAGACGATGATGCCCGCGACAATAATAAACAGCGCGATGGTCGCGTACTTAAATTCGTGCATTTTTTTCAGCATCCATTCGTGATTTTCCGCGCCGTAAAAGCCGATATAGACGAAGACGGGAACGGAAACCAGCGCGGCGAGGCCGTCCATCAGGGTGAAGTGCCAAAAACTGATGCGGCGGGTGATGCCGGTCATGACGTAGATAGGGGCACGCAGGCCGGGGAGGAAACGGGCGACGAAGATGACGCGGCTGCCATAGCGGTGAAAGAGGGTTTCGGTCTGAATCATCCGCTCCGGGGTCAGGATTTTGGAAAACCAGCGCGACTGGCGCAGGCGCGGCCCGAATTTCCAGCCGATGAGGTACATCATCCAGTCGCCGCAGAGGATGCCGAAGTAGGCAACAATCAGCATGATATGGACGTTTTTGTCACCCAGTTCGGAGATGACGCCGGCGGTGACGAGGGTAATGTCTTCCGGCAGCGGCAGTCCCATGCCGCAGAGAACGAGGGCGCCGAAGACGGCGTAATAGCCGTAATCGAGGAAAAAGGCTTGCAGAAACGAAAGGGTCATGACGAAGTATGCAGACAGGGGAATTAAAGGGCGCGCATGATACCAAAACGCTAAACTTTTTGCTGTTTTGGCGGTTATTTACGCAATTTCAAGGGTGAGCGACCGCCGCCAGTGCGCGGTCAAAAATATCGATGCCCGCACCGGGCGCGCGTGCTTCTTCGCTCAGAATGCGGCGGTAGTGTTTGGCACCGCGCACGCCGGGAAATAGCCCCAGCAGGTGGCGGGTGTAATGGCTGAGCGGTTCGCCCCGTGCGAGACGCGCGGCGATGAGCGTGCGGATTTGTGGCAGCACGGCGCTGAGCGTTTGCGCGGGCGCGCCGTAAAGCGTGTCGGCGGCGAGCAGCAACTCCGGGTTCTGATAGGCGACGCGGCCGAGCATGACGCCATCGACGTGTTGCAGATGGGCGCGGCATTGCGCAAGGTCGGTAATGCCGCCGTTAACAATGACGGTGAGCGCGGGGAAGCGGCGTTTCACTTCGTAAACCAGCGGGTAATTGAGCGGCGGCACATCACGGTTCGCCTTCGGGCTCAGCCCCTGCAACCACGCCTTGCGCGCGTGAATGATGAAAACGCGACAGGGACTGCGGCTGGCGACGGTTTCAACAAAATGCAGCACGTCGCGCTCGTCCTGTTCATCAATGGCGAGGCGGTGTTTGACGGTGACGGGCACAGCGCCCGCCGCCTGCTGCATCGCGCTCAAGCATTCGGCAACCAGCGGCGCGTCATCCATCAGGCAGGCGCCGATGCGGTTGTTCTGCACGCGGTCGCTGGGGCAGCCGACATTGAGGTTGATTTCCTGATAGCCGTAGGGCAGGGCGATTTCGCAGGCGCGCGCCAAGGCTTCCGGTTCGCCGCCGCCCAGTTGCAGGGAGCAGGGCGCGTCTGCCTGATGCTGCAAATGGCGCGCGGCATCGCCGTAAATCAGCGCGCCAGTAGTGACCATTTCCGTGTAAAGAAAGGCGTGGCGGGTAAAAAGGCGGTGCAGCGCACGGCATTCCGAGGTCGTCCAATCGAGCATCGGCGCCACGCAAAAACGGTGCAGCTCCGGCGTTTCAATGAGTTGCATAAATTCCTTTTCTTTCTAACAGGGTAGGTTGGTTCTCTTCTTGGCGCTTTGGCGCGTTGGCCGGGTTTATTTGCGTTTTGCAGCATATTTGTTACGCCATATTTACGCCACAGTTTTATTGGAGGAATAGCGTAAATGGGGACTATCACATCACGCCAAAATACGCTATCACGCTGGGATTCGCAAAAACATCACCGCACTTCCGCCCTTTATTAGCGCACCAAACGCTTTCAAGGCAGTCTGCTGCTGATGTGGCCTCGCCAGCCGGCCATCATGGCAATGCGCATTTCTGCCCGTCGTTTCGCATCTGCGATAATGCGGACTTTCCCTACTGCGAGAACCCCATGCACGACTACCTTGTTTTTATTGGCCGTTTCCAGCCCTTCCACAACGCCCATCTGCGCATGGTGCAGAGCGCCCTTGCCCGTGGCAAACGCCTGATATTGCTCGTCGGCACCGCCGATGCGCCGCGCAGCTCGCGCAATCCGTGGACGTTTGCCGAGCGCGAGGCGATGATTCGCGTCGCGCTCAATGCCGAGGAAAACGCGCGCACCGACATCCGCCCGCTGCACGACGACCCCTACCACGATAACCGCTGGGTGGCGCAGGTAGAGATGACTGTCGCCGCCGTTCTCGCCGGACACGGCACACCAGCGGCGCGCATCGGCCTCTTTGGTCACGAAAAAGACACCAGCTCCTTCTACCTGCGCCTGTTCCCGCAGTGGGATTACGTCAGTGAGGCCGATACCGACGGCATCAGCGCCACCCCCATCCGCCGCCGCTATTTTCTGTTGGCAGACGGCGAAACGTGGGACGAACCGCAATTACCGCCTGCCGTCGCCGCCGCCCTGCGCGATTTCCGCGCGACAGACGCTTACCGCGCCGTTGCCCGCGAGGCGCGCTACGTCGAAGACTACAAACAATCGTGGGCGGCCGCGCCCTATCCGCCGATATTCGTGACGGTGGATGCGCTTGTGCTTTGCCGCGAACACGTCCTTGTCGTCGAACGCGGCGACCAGCCCGGCTGCGGCTTACTGGCGCTGCCCGGCGGCTTTTTGAACCCCGACGAAAACCTGCGCGCCGCCTGCCTGCGCGAACTGCACGAAGAAACCGGGCTGCGCCTGCCATACGACGCCGTCCGCCGCGTTTTCGTCGCCGACAAACCCGACCGCAGCGCCATTGGTCGCGTCATCACCCATCTGCACGTCATCTCGCTCGACGGTGACCTGCCTGCGGTCAAAGGGATGGACGACGCCGCCCGCGCCTTCTGGCTGCCGCTCGCCGAGCTGCACCGCGACCGCTTCCATGACGACCACTACTATCTCATCCGCGACAACAGTTGAATCCCATGCGCCTCCTTGCCATCCTCATTCCCGTCTTCGCCCTGGTCGGCGGCCTCTACTACTGGAGCCGCGACCCGCTCGCTGATACCCCCACCGACCCGCACGGCTTCATCGCCCTGCCGCTGCCGGATGGTGCCGACGCGAACACCGTCCTCATCCTCACCCCGCCGCACGCCGCGCCCGACCTGGAACAACGCGCCGCCGCGCTGCAACAGGCGCTACAACAGGAAAACATCCCCGCCGCGCGTGCCAGCCGCTACCTGCGCAACGACCCCGCGCCGGGCGAACGCGCCCGCTTTGACGCGCTGGCACGGCAAAGCGGCCCGATAGTCATCGTGCGTGACAAGGCACGCGCCAACCCGCCGCTGGCCGATGTCATCGCCACCTACCGCGCGCCTGAGCCCCCACAACCCAACCGGAGTCAACCATGAAAAAAACCGCCCTCATCAGCGCCATCAGCCTCGCCAGCCTTGCCCAGGCGCAGCCGCTTAACTTCGCCGCCGACCAATACCAGGCGAAAAGCGCGGAAGTGAACGGGCAGACCATCGCCTACCGCGCCTACGAAGGCATCGCCTACGTCGCCAAACCCGTAGAGCCGGAATACCAGCAAATCAACATCTACATCCCGGAAGCCTACTACAGCGGCGGCAGCATCAACGGCTACACCGCCGCCACTGCGCCCATCTTCCTGCCAAACCAAATCGGCGGCTATATGCCCGCCAAACCGGGCGTTCCCGGCGAAGGCAAACACGGCGCGCAAAAAGGGGCGGATGCGATGCAAACCGCGCTTGCCAAAGGCTACATCGTCGCCTCGCCCGGCGCGCGCGGCCGCACCAGCGCGACCGGCAAAGCGCCCGCCGCCATCACCGACCTCAAGGCGGCGGTACGCTACCTGCGCCATAACGACGCCGTCATGCCGGGCGACGCGGAAAAAATCATCAGCAACGGCACCAGCGCGGGCGGTGCGCTTTCCGTGTTGCTTGGCGCGAGCGGCAACCAGCCCGACTACGAACCCGCCCTGAAGGCGCTGGGCGCGGCGGAAGCGCGCGACGACATCTACGCCGTCTCCGCCTACTGCCCGATTAGCATCCTTGAGCACGCTGACGCCGCCTACGAATGGGAGTTCAACGGCGTCAATGACTACGAAAAAATGGACATCTCCATGCTCGACTACAAGGTGGAGCGCAAACTGGTGAAAGGCACGCTGGACGCCGCCGAGCAGCGCGTCTCGGACGAGCTGAAAGCGCAATTCCCCGCGTATGTGAACAGCCTCGGCTTGAAAAACGCGCGCGGCGAAGCGCTGACGCTTAACGACGACGGCAGCGGCAGCTTCCGCGATTACGTCGCCGCCTACATTGCCGCTTCTGCCAATGCTGAACTCAACAAGAAACAAATCCCTGGCGCGCTCGGTGTATTAGCCCCCGCCCTCAATCCCGAACAGGTTGCTGCCTTCGTCGAAGAAAACCCGTGGCTGACCATTGACGGCAATTTCACCGGCAACCGCGTCAAAAGCGTGGATTTCGCCGCCTATGCCAAAGCCGCCGGGCGGCAGAAAACCCCGCCCGCCTTCGACGCGCTTGACCTGTCCAGCGGCGAAAACCAGCTCTTTGGCGACGCCAACCAGGACACGCGCCACTTCACCGCCTACAGCGCGGCAAACAGCGCAGTCAAGGGTGCGGGCAAGGCAGACGCCGACACCGTAAAAATGATGAACCCACTGAACTACATTGATGACAAAACCGCGCCTGCGCACTGGCGCATCCGCGTCGGCACGAAAGACCGCGACACCTCGCACGCCATCGCCGCCATCCTTGCCGCCAAACTGCAAAACAGCGGCAAAAACGTCGATTTGGCGATGCCGTGGGGCGTGCCGCACAGCGGCGATTACGATCTGGATGAGCTGTTCGCGTGGATGGACAGCATCGTCAAAAAACCCTGAAGCAAACGGAGCAACACCATGAAAAACAAGACCCTCATCGGCGCCCTCGCCCTGACATTCGCGCTTGCCGCCCAAGCTGCGGGCGATGAACCCGTGCGCCGCATAGACGTGTACGTCAGCCCCTACTATGCCGCCGCCAGCGAAGCGGGCGGTACGCCGCAGGTGAGCGTTGGCGGTGCGCCGTTTGACCAGTTGCTTGCCTCAAACCGGCGCGAAGACATCCTCGCCGCGCGCGACCGCATCCAGGCAGAGCCAGAAGCCATCACGCCGATGACGCTGATGGTGCTTGCCATCCGCCTTTATGACGTCGGCGAACGCGACGATGCCGTTTTTTGGTTTTACGTTGCCAAACACCGCTACACCACCCTGGCCTACAGTGCCGACGTGAACGCGCCCGCGCTGGAGGCGGCGAACAGCGCGATGAGCGCGTTCAACAGCCTCGCTGGCCCGTATATCAACAGCTACGCCTTCTGCGATGTCAAAAAACAGCAGGCAGCGAACCAGCGCGCCTACGAATGGGTACGCGACCACCCCTACGCCGCCCTCTACCACGAAAAGCTGCCGCGCCTGCCCGGCGATCCTCAAGCCAACATCCAAAAAGGACTGGACGCCATTGCCAAAGGCATCGCGGACGAAAAAGCGCTCGTTGCCGACCCGAAAGCCATGGCGGAGCTGCAACAGCGGCGCAAAAAGAACAACGTGGATGCACAATTTTGCTGGTAGCCGGGCGCCAAATTCCCTGCCGATGCAAAACCATCACCCGCATAGGCCAAGCGTAAATCCCCGACCTGCGTTTGCTGTCTGGTGTGGATGGCGATAAACCGCCCGCCGTAATAAAGCGGGCGGTTATGCTATCGCTAACCGCCCCTGCGAATTGATTATATGGATTGCGCTTTAACCCATTCCCGTGGCAAAAGCGGCGTAAATGGATGGGAAATCCCCGCGCCGCGCGACAATAATTGATAACCGCGCCAAAAACGAGCCATCCACAACCCGTAAAGCGCGATGCTGTAAAAAACCATAAACAGCGTACTCCAGCGCGGCGGCATAAAAATCTGTCCCGCCGGACAAAAATGCAAATCGGCGAATAACCGCAATCCCTTAAAAAGACAAAGACCAAGCGCCAATAACACCACCATCCACAAAGCGCTGCACGCCTGAAAACGGAAATGGCTGGCGAGAGGCGAACCTTTGGCGCGCGGCAATGCCAACAGTGCCAGCACACTGCCGAGCGGAATCGTCAGCCAGCCAATCATCGCCCCCACAAAAAACAGACTGTAAATATCATGCGCCCGCTTTAACAGCGGTTGGCGGAAATAATCCGTCGCTTCATCAATCACCATTACTGCTCCAATAATGCAGTCAATAAGTCTTTGGACTGCTGCAATTCGACTATCTGTTGCGCAATCGCTGCTTGTTGTGCCAACAGGCGGCGACGCAAATCCGGACAAAAATGCTGCGGCGCATCGCGCAAACAATCGCGCATCAGCGCCAAATCTTTCAATGGCACCCCCGCCTGATTGAGTAATCGCACCTTGCGCACCAAATCCGCATCCGCCGCGCGATAAAGACGATACCCAGCGGCATTGCGTGCGGGCGTAAGCAGCCCCATCTTTTCATAAAAGCGCAGCATTCGCACACTGACGCCACTCGCCTGTGCCAGCGCGCCAATTTTGAGCGGCGTTTCGGGAATCGGGTTCATGTAGGTATCAGGGATGTTTTGTCATTCATTGGGAATATGCGCGCCACGCGCGCTTCATATTGCCACGTCGCCGGAGAATGCAATTGTATAGCCATCCTCCCAGGAGCTGTTTACAATTGGTTATAACATGATGATTTTATTCGTAGGTTTGGTTAAGGCCTGTTTACCATTCAGCCGTAAACACGCCCAAGCCAATGCGGTTGCGTGGCGACGATTTTGTGAGCTACACCATTAGTTTGTAGGGTGTGTGCTGCAGGCACGCACGCGTTTGCCAATATCAAATTCCCGCGTGCGTGTCGGCTACGCCGCCACACACCCTACGCACGAAACCCGCCCGCTGCGGGTTCCGCCCTGCAGGGGAGGGGGTGAGCAATATTATTGACGAGCCGAAATTCCAATTTTTCAATTGCTTGCCGCCCTCACCCAACCCCTCTCTCGCTGCACGAGCTGCCCAGTCTCAGAGGGGGAGGGACTCCACCGAATTGCAAACAGCGCCTAGGTGCGTATCGCCATATAGCCATCCACCGAAAGTTTCAGACAAGGCGCGCCGCCGAAGGCAGCACGCATTTGTACGGCGAGGCGGCGCAACACAGTATGAGGCTTTCGGTGGATGGTTATAAATGTTCAAAATGGAAACACCAGCGGTGTCAGCAGCAGCACCAGCGCGCTGTAGGTGAGGCTGACCGGGATGCCGGTGCGCAGGTAGTCGCGCATGGTGTAGCAGCCGGGGCTGTACACCATCAGGTGCGTCTGGTAGCCGAAGGGCAGGATGAAGCAGGCACTGGCGCCGTAGGCGACTGCCATCACGAACGGTGTCGGGCTGGCGTGCATCGCCTGCGCGGTGGAGAGGGCGACCGGGATGGCAAGCGCGGCAGCGGCGTTGTTGGTGATGATTTCGGTGGTGACGAGGGTCATCAGGTAGATGCCGGCGAAGGCGGCCCAGGTACCGCTGTCGTGAAAGAGGTGCTGCACGCACGCGCCGATGAGTTGTGCCGCGCCGCTGTTGTCCATCGCTTTGGCGATGGCAATGGCCGAGCCGATGATGGTGATGAGTTCAAAGGGGATGCGCTGTTTGAGTTCGCGCAGGCTGGTGTAGCCCGCGAGCAGGCAGGCACCGAGAAGGATGAGCAGTCCGTGCAGCAGCGGCAGCAGGTTCAGGGTTTCGAGGAGGATGGCGAGGAGAAATCCGGCGATGGCGCGGTTGCCCTGACGGCTGTTGAGGCGCGGCGGGGTGTGGCTTTCGCTCAGGATGTGGAACTGGCCGGGGTCGGCGCGGAAATTCTCGCCCACGGCGAGGATGAGGCTGTCACCAACGTGGAGGATGGTGTTGGCGAGATTGCCGGTCAAACGCTTGTTGCCACGGCGGATGCCGACCACGCCCGCGTTGAAGCGGCCGCGGAAGTCGATTTCTTGCAGGGTTTTGTAAACGAGGTCGGATTCGTGGGCGATGACCGCTTCGACGAGGTTGCTGGCGAGCAGGTCGCTCGCCTGTTCGCCGAGGATGTTCAGGCCACGGATGGCTTGCAGGCCGCCGATGTGGTTAATCGCGCCGCTGAAGACGAGTTGGTCGCCGGGGCGGATGCGTTCCTGCGGAGCAACCGGCGAGATGAGGTAGTTGTCGCGCCGGATTTCGACGAGGTAGAGGCCGTCCAGCCGCTTCAGGCCGCTTTCGGCGATGCTTTTCCCGGCGATGTCCGCCTCTGGCAATACTGCGGCGGTGATGAAGTAGGTGTTTTTCAGGTCCTGGCTGCTGTTGCGGTTCGTGGGCAGGGCGTGCATCCGCCAGTAGAGCACGGCGAGGCAGGCGAGGGCGACCGGGATGCCGACCGCGCTGAACTGGAACATCCGCAGCGGCGGCAGTCCAGCGCTTTCGACGAAGGAATTGACGACGAGGTTGGTGGAGGTGCCGATGAGGGTGGTGATGCCGCCCAAGATGGAGGCGTAGGAGAGCGGGATGAGCAGGCGCGACGGCGCGATTTTCTGCTGGCGGGTGAGGGTGACGAGGAAGGTGGAGACGACGGCGGTGTTGTTCATGAAGGCTGAGAGCAGCGTGCTGATGCCGGTGAGGCGGAGAAAGGCGCACTTTTCGTCGCCGACGAGGATTTTGCCGGAGAGGCGGTGCAACAGCGGCGAGCGCTCAATCACGACGGAGACGAGCAACAGCACCACCAGCGTCGCCAGCGCCGGATTGGTAAAACTGGCGAGAAACGCCTCGGTGCTGACGAGGCCGCCAAGCATGAAGGCGGCGGCGAGGGTAAAAAAGGCAACAGCGGGATTGACGCGACCGCTGGCCAGCACGGTCAGCAGCAGCGGCAGGGTAAGCAGTACGAACCAGTCCACGGGATACTCCTCTCGTTTGGGGGAAGGCAATCTTAGCAGCGCCGCGCGACGGATGCCGGATTTTGCGGCAGATGGCATTCGCGCCGCAGACGGGATAAGCTGCGCCGTCTCCGCTTTTCATGTATTCAGGGAATGACCATGCGCCCGCAACAACAAACGTTTCAGCCGGATTTGGATGATGAAGACACGCTTGCCTGGCAAAGCGATATGCAGGCATTCCGGCTGCACGAATGCTTCGGGCTTATGCTCGCCGTATCCCTGGTTTTTGCTTTTCCTATTCCATTTTGGCTGCAAATAACCATTGCCGCCATTGCCCTGTTTATCCTGATGCCCTTTGCGGTCATACATATCCGCAGGAAATTGACGCGCCGGGGATATTGGCAGAAATATTTGCGCACCGTGTGCGATGCACAAGGCATAACTTTTTATGACCACGACGATAGTCTCATGTACCAATGGCGCTGGGCAGAACTTGCCAAAATCAGCTATCTGCAAGGCGGTGGCATTCCCCGCCTCGCCATTCATGATATTCAGGGAAACGCGATAGCACTGGGGACGGATTTTCTGAAAGCCGCCGATTTGCAGGATATTGCCCGTCAGGCGCAGCGTTGGCTGCAGAATACGGCGCTGCACAAAATACCCGCCCCCCAAGAACCCGTTATCGTGCCGCATACCTGGTATATGGATAGCGGCACGGTGGCAAACAACAATTTCAGAATTTTTCTATGTGTGGTATTTGCGACTATTCCATCCATGTTTATCCAGCAGATAATACAAAATGCCACGTCATACAAATTTCATGTGGTAACAGGGCTACTGCTATGCAGCGCACCTGTTGCTTTGGCCCTTTGGCAGGGTTGCAAGGCATATCAATATGCCTTTGGCAGCAAGCGGACATTGCCATACGCGATGGCAGATGAAGATATGCTTTCCCTGTACCGCGATGATGGCAGCATTTTCAATATTCCCTGGGAATATATGCGCGCTGTCCGCTTCGTGCCAAAAACAAGAAAACATGGCCCGCCAGATCATTTCCTTTTTACCGATCGGCTGGGCGATACCCATCGGGTTGTTGTCCTGCATTTTGGCGTCAAGATGGGTTATTCCGTGGCGGATTATGCAACGGCAGTGCTGGAGGGGCATCCGCTGGCATTACCGGATGATGACGTTCTTTTTCGGGCAACGCTCTTTGGCTGGCTGGTGTTAGGGGTGAATGTGGCTTTTATTCCGACCCTGTTATTTCCAATAGTGCGCCGGCTGGGGGGACCCGAATTCGGGGAAAATTTGATCATCGGCCATGTGCTGTTCAATGCCATTGCCTTCATCCTGGGGCGTTGGCAAAGCCGGTGCGATGATGGATGAATGTCATGCTGCCCGCAGTTTTTTGGGTATTTCGCGCATAAAAAAACCGGGGATTTCCCCGGTTTTTTTGTTATATAGCCATCCACCGAAAGTTTCAGACAAGGCGCGCCGCTGAAGGCAGTACGCGGTTGTACGGCGAAGCAGCGCAACACCGTATGAGGCTTTCGGTGGATGGCTATACTGCTGCACGTTACGCCCGTTCAGCAAAATAGGGGCAGTCAGTAACACACGTTATTGGTGCTGCCCATGCGGATCCAGTCGGCCTGGACGATGCCTTTCAGGGTAATGTCCGGCAGGCTTTCCTGTGTTTGCAGGTTGTAACGCGACAGCACCGGTTTGTATTCTTTGCTGTACAGCACCAGTTTGCTGTCGCCGCTGATCCACATATCGGTCACGTCTTCGTCGTAGCCGAAATCGAGCTGGATGCGGTTTTCGAGGTCGTCGAAGGGGTGGATGCTCAGGTGGCGGTCGCCGCCAACGACAAGGTAGCGGTCAAGCCAGCCGGTGCGGAATTTGCGCGGGCGGTAGCCGAGCTGGAGCCGCTTCGGTTCGTCGCTTACGTCCGGTTCGTAAATCAGGATGTTGCCGCCGAGGTCGCCGAAGATGACGTGCCTCATGCCGTTGTCGATGAAGGGTTCGAGCAGCCGCTCGTTCAGGTGTTTGCTGTCGTAGAGCGGCCCGGTTTTGATGACTTTGCCGGTGTCGGCGAAGTAGATGATGCCTTCGTCGGCGTAGTAGGTAGTGAAGGCGATGAGGCGGTCTTCAAAGCTCGGCGCGCCGCTGCCAAGGCCGCGTGTTTCGCCGATGTCGATGGTTTGCCAGCCTTTTTCCGGCGCGCTGTAGCTGTACTGGTAGATGAGCGGGGTGTTTTCTTGCAGTACCCAGAAGGTTTGGCTGTAAACGCTGAAGATGGTGTTGAAGCGGGTGTAGAGGTTCTGGAAGGTTTTTTCGAGGATCTGCGCTTCACCGGTGCGGTAGTCCACCATGCCGACGCGGTCTTCGAGGGTGATGGCCAGTTTGCTGCTTTCCGGGACGAAGGTGAGGCGGAAGGCGCGGCTGGGCAGCGGGATTTCCGTGATTTCGCGGGTTTCGAGGTTAATCAGGGTGACGGCGTAGCGGCGCTGGTCGCTGATGGCGAGCCAGGGTTTGTCGGTGCTGCTGGCGAGGGTGCGGATGGCGACCGGTGAGCGCAGAGTGTCCACCTGGCGTTCTTCTTCGAGGTCAACCACGGCGATGTTGCTCATGCCTTTGTCGGCGACGAAGACGTAGCGCGTCGGGTCGTAGAGGCTGACCGGACTGGCAGCGGGTGCGGCGGCTTCTTGCGCCCACAGCGGGCGGGTGAGCGCGGCGGCACCGGTGGCGAGGAGGAATTGGCGCCGTTTCATGGTCGCATTCCTTCGCTGCCGTCATTCAGGCAGCGGGCGTAGGCGGTGAGTGCGTCGCCGTCGTGCAGTGCGCCCGCGCTTTTGGCAATCATTTGTCCGTCCAGATACCAGACAGAGAGCGGCAGACCGACGCCGCCGAGGGTTTTCAGCAGGGTGTGGTCGCCGTGGTTGTCGCGCGGCAGCGCGGTGATGTGCAGTTCGTCGTAGATTTTGCCGATTTGTTCGGGGTCGTCGCCGAGGTTGATGGTGATGATGTCCAGCGGCGCCCCGGGATCTTGCGCGATGGCGTCCAGCAGCGGCAGCTCTTTGCGGCAGGGCGCGCACCATACCGCCCAGATGTTGAGCAGGGCGACGCGGTGCTTGCTCTCGCTTTTGCTGATGTCTTGCAGCGGTACCGGCGAGGTGGCGGGGGTAAAGCCTTCGGGCGGGGTGCAGTCGGCTGCTTGCGCAGCGCCGCCCAGAAGGGCGGCGAGCAGGAAGGGGATATGGCGGCGGCTCATGCGGCTTTTCCTTCGTCTTTGGCGATGGCTTTTTCGATGTCGCGCGCCAGTTTTTCGGCGCCGCTCTGGTAGTCGAAGGCGTCGATGAGTTCGCGTTTGGGCGAGAGCAGGTAAATCATGGTGCTGTGGTACACGGTGTAGCCGGGCGGCAGGTCGGGCGGCACCACTTTTTTGCCCTGGTGGCGGTAGCCGAAGGTGGCGTTGTAGCGCTTGGCGGTGGCTTCGATGTCGGCCATGTTGCCGGTCAGGCCGACGATGCGCTTGTCGAAGAAGCCGGTGTACTGGTTAAGGCGGGTCGGGTCGTCGCGCAGCGGGTCAATGCTGATGAAGACGGGCTGGATTTGCGCGGGGTCTTTGACGATTTTCAGCATTTGCCCGAATTCGTAGAGGGTGGTCGGGCAGACGTCCGGGCAGGAGGTGAAGCCGAAGGCGACCAGCAGGTATTTGTCCTTGAAGGGCGCGTCGCCATCGGTGGCGGTCTTGCCGTCCGGGCCGACCAGCGCGAGGTGATAGCCTTCCGGCTGCGGGATGGGGTCGTAACTGGCAGGTGCGTCAGCGGGTTTTTCCGCAGGCTTGGCGGCGTCGGCGTTGTTGTCCGCCGCCTTGACGACGTCAGTGGGGGCGACGGCTTCGGTGGGTTTCTCCGCCGGCTTGGCGTCTTCGGCGAAGGCGGCGGGGAGGGCGGCAAGCAGGGCGCTGGCAAGGAGGGTTTGCAGGGTGCGGGGCATGGCGGGTCTCCGGTTAAGATTCGTTGCCATTATATAGCGGTTTTTTCCGTTAATTTCTTGATTAAGGACAGGTCATGCGCCTTGCCGCCGGGCGGGTGTTTGCGTAGGATGCGCGCCGCGCCTGGGCGCATTTCTTTCACTATTTTTTGGAGCTTTCTTTATGAAAAAATCCCTGCTCGCTGCCACCGCAGCCCTGCTTTCCGTCGCCGCTTTCGCCGGAACCCCGCTGAAAGACCTGAAAAGCGTTCCTGCCGAGGTCTTCCTGCCGGAAAAGGTCACGTTCGTTGAAGGCGAAGACGACGGCGACGGTGCCGTTGATGTGATCGTCGCGACCGACGCCAAGGTGGCCGACATCGTCAGCTTCCTGCAAGCCAAGGCAAAAGAGCAAGGCCTGCAAGCAGTTAGCGAAGAAGTCAATGAAGAAGACGCCAAGCTCGAATACAGCAAGGTAGGCGCGGACAACAACGGCGAATACAAAGTCGAGTACACCATCCTGACCGAAGATGGCAAACGCCATATCGAAGTGCTCTTCCTCGATTCGCGCAAATAAGCGCCAGTCATGCAAAAGCCCCGGTTCGCCGGGGCTTTTTTACATACACATTGAGCGCTCAGGTGTATGTATAGCGATACTCACAAAGTTCTGTACAAGGCGCGCCGCCGAAGACAGTACAGTTTAGTACGGCGAGGCGGCGCAACACCGTACAGGGCTTTGTGAGGATTGCTATATGTATATTTTTATGCCTTGCCGCGCAGGTATAACACCCGCCCGTCGCCGCCGACAATCAGGCGGCAGGCGGGGCTTTGGATGCCGTAGCAGCCGTTGGCTTTTTTCACGGAAAGCGGTGCGGTTGGCAGGTGGTAGCGGGCGAGCAGGACGGTGGCGTAGGCGCGCGCGGCGCGGATGGTGGACAGTTTCATCTCAGGCGTCCTCACGGTTTTTCAGGGTGTACCAGTCGAAATGGCGCGTGCCGTACATGGTGGCGGCGAGCGCGGCGAACAGCAGCAGGCTGCCAATGAGCAGGGTGTAGCGCGACGTTTGCAGCAGCAGATAAAGCACGGCGTAGGCGGTGAGCAGTAGCCCGCCGAGGATGGCGGCGCGCCGCAGCCCGCCCAGCACCACGCTCAGATAGCCGGTAATCAGGCTGTTGCAGGCGAGCGCTGCAATCAGGTAGGCGGCGGTGAAACCGGTGTATTCGCCGAGTGAGAGCAGCAGCAGGTAGAAAATGCAGACCGCCGCGCCGACGAGGGTGTATTGCACCGGGTGAATACGCAGCCCGCGCAGCGTCTCAAAGAGGAAACAGCCGCCGAAGGTGATGAGTAGGAACAACACCGCGTACTTGCTGCTGCGCTCGGCAAGGCGGTAGAGAGCGAGGCGGTCGGCAAGCGTCGCGCGGGCTTTTTGCGCATCCACCTGGGTGGCGACGTTTTGCTGCGCGATGTCCGCGTAATGCGCGCGGTCATGCACGAGGCCGTCGAACAGTTGCAGCGCAATCAGCAGGATGGCGCAGATAACGGCGATGATGACGAGTTTTTGCGTGGTTTTTTCCATGGGAATGCTCCGAAGTTTGCGGGCTTTCAGTATCGCGCTGACGGAGGGCGAGTGCTTGAAGCGGCGGTGAATTGTCGGTGAATTGGGCAGGGCGATGAGCGCAATCACGGCAGACACGGCGGCAAAAAACAGCGCGGCATAAAGATCGAAAAGGTCAAAATGGGCGTGATTGAAGCAAATCACAATGCCGCACCAGGACAATGCACCCGCCAGCGCTGCCAGCAGCAGCCCGCGCAGATTGCGGCAGCATTGCAGCCGGGCGAGGACAACACCGCAGACGGACACCGGGGCGGCGCAGACAAGGGCGGCAATAAGCGCGTACCCTACGGTTTTCCCTGCGGACGCGCCAAGGAACGCTCCTAGCAGGAAAAACAGCACAAAGACGAAGACAGCGACCGGAATGGCGCAGATGGCAAAACGGCGGATGACCGCCCCGCGCGGATAAACGGGCGGCGGCGGGAACAGCGGGACGCGGGCGTTGGTGATGCGGTAGCGATACGGTGGCATGGGGACTCCTTCAAACAGCGGGAGCGGCAGTATCGCCTGTGCCGGACACCATTGTGTGAAGGTGCGGTGAAATGCGTGGGGAATGTCTAGAACCTGTTTCGTGTCTCTGGCACGGAACTGCAAATCCCGTTACGGCGGGTTGTCGGGGTTGAAGCTGGTGTATAGCAATCCTCTCTAAATTCTATACAATCATCCATTTCCCCGGAGCCTGAC